>CAYFJD010000072.1:0-5205 GCA_964343285.1 uncultured Nitrososphaerales archaeon | reverse complement strand
GCCCATGACCCCCCCACCCTTGACCTTTACGTCTATGTCCACCTTATATCTCAGGTCGCCGGCGAGCCTGAGCGGGGTCAATATTATCTCGCGCTGCAGGTAGTTCGGAAGGGCCTCCAAGAGGTACCCATTAATCCTGACCACGCCATTGCCGGGCCTGATCACGGCGGTGGCGCGCGCGGTCTTCCTGGCGCCGCTGAACACCATCGTGGACTTCTGGGATACCATGTCACTCCCTCCAGCCCAGCTCGCGCGCGAGCTCCCCCAGGGTTATATAAAAGAGGCGGGGCCTCCTCGGCTCCGCCTCCTCGAACCTGATAGCCTCGAACCTCCTCAACTCGTCGGGGTAGCCGTTGTACACCCTCAGCCTCTTCAGGGCCTCCCTGCCGCGCGGCTTGTACCTCGGGAGCATCCCCCTGATCACGTCCCTCAGGATGTTGTCGGGGCGGCGGTGGTGGTACGGCCCGTGCTCCGGGTTCACGATGCTGCCCACCTCTAGGAACTTCTTCCACTCCTCTATTACGCTCCGCCTCCTGCCGGATATGAGGGCGTTCGGGGCGTTCACGACGTAGACCCTGTAGCCCTCCAACAGCATCTTGGCGACCTTGGAGGCCAACCTCCCCATTACCTGGCCGCTCGCGTCCACCACCGCCACGAGCTCCTCAGCCGCCAATCAGCTTCACCCCTTTCGCGTCCGCGTGCGTGCGGACGAGCTCCTCTATGGAGAGGGCCTCGCCCCCCGCCGACTCTATCTTCCGCTTGGCGCTGGCGGAGAACGCCAGCGCCCCCACTATCAACCTCTTGTCGACAGATCCGGAGCCCAGCACCTTGCCGGGCACCACTATTACATCCCCCTCGGAGGCGAGCCTGTTTATCTTGCCCACGTTGACCCTCGAGAGCCTGGAACGGCTGGAGCCGGAGATCATCTCGCGCACCGCCCTCCATATGGGGCGCTTGGTCTCCCTGTACGCCTTCCTGAGGGCCCTTTCGGCCGAGACCTTAGCGTAGGCGTTCATTGTCCCAGCGCCTCCACCATCCTGTGGAGCTCATCTAGCTGCGCCAGGAGTTCCCTGACCGCCATATAAATGATCCTCTTGGGCTCGATCGCGCCGACGCTCTCGACGTAGAGCACGTGATCGTCGTCCCGCTCCTCCACCCTGACCGCATCGGGACACGCCTTGACGCAATCCATGCAGAGCCTGCACTTGTACTCGTCCTTGACCTTTAGGACTCCCTTCGAGTACTTGAGGACGCCGGGCAGGCAGACGGCGGCGGCCTCGCGCGCGCAGCCGGAGCTCGCGTCCAACACGTTCACGTGCGGGTAGGGCTTGAGGACCGAGACCGTGACGGGCTGCCACTTCGCGTGCTCCTTCCCCCTGCCCACCCTGGCGTACGCCTCGAGTTTTATCCTCTGCCTCGGGGCCAGCTTGGCTATCGGTATGTCGGGCGACACGGGCTTTACGTCCGCGTCCTCGGAGACCAGCTCCCTGGAGAACACCTCCCTGGGCTCCTCCCCGGCCTCCACGTCGAGCGTCAGGAGGACCTGGCAGGGGGAGCCGCCGCAGTCCATGTACTTGTAGGGATCCGCCTTAAGCGGTATTAGCCCCAGCCTGTGGGCGAGGACCTCGTCGTAGATCGGGGAGGTGTTGTCCAGTATGGCCACGCTGTCTATGGCCAGCGTGGGGACCTCCGAGATCATGAAGCGGCGTATAGCGTTAGCGTACTCGCGCGGCAGCCCGCGGATCCTGACCTTGACGCTGGAGGCGTCCTCCTCGAGGAGGGACACCTCCAACCCCTGGGACATGGGTTTCAGGCCCTCCTGCCCCTCCTGCCGCCCGGCCTCCTGGTCGTGTCGTGCGGTATCGGGGTGACGTCCTCTATCCTGCCTATCTTGAAGCCCGCCCTGACCAGGGCACGTATCGCGGCCTGCGCGCCGGGGCCCGGGGTCCTCTGGCCGGTCCCCCCGACGCCCCTGACCTTTATGTGGAGGGCGGTTATCCCCTTGGACTTCGCGACCTCCGCGGCGGCCTGCGCCGCCTTCATCGCGGCGTAGGGAGAGCCCTCCAGCCTGTCGGCGTCCACGTGCACTCCCCCGCTGCTTATCGCTATGGTCTCCGCGCCCGATAGATCGGTTATGTGGACTATGGTGTTGTTGAAGCTGCTGTAGATGTGCGCGACGCCCCACTTCTCCTGCTTCTCCTCGGGCTGGGAGGACATCAGACGCTCACCTCGCTGGGCGCAACCCTGAGCTGCACGAACTGCTCCTCCTCCTTCGAGACTATGTAGCCAGGGCGATCGACCACCCTCCCGCGGATGGTCACGTGCCCGTGCACTATCATTTGGCGCGCCTGGTGGATCGTCTTCGCTAGGTTCTTCCTCCACACTATGGTCTGGAGCCTCCTCTCCAGGATGTCCTCCACCTTGAGGCTCAACACGTCGTCGAGCGTGGCGCCCTCCTTTAGGAGCCCGAGCCTCACGAGCCTGGACAGCAGCGCGGACTCCTGGCGGCTCCTGACGTCCGGCGGCGCGGCCAGGAGCCTCCTGGCCTGCGCCCTGATCTTGGAGAGCAGGGTCTCCGCCCTCCAGAGCTCCCTCTTGTTCCTGAGCCCGTATGTGCCGATCAGGTAGATCTCCCTCTGGAGCCTGTCCGCGTCCCAGGGACGCTTGGGCGTGACGTACTTCTTCTTGGGCTTCTTGGGATCGCCCATATCGCGTCACCCTACTTGGATTGCTGCTGGGTGCCGGGGGCGGAGGCCCTCTTCCTCACCCCGACGGTCTTGCCCTTCCTCCCGGTTGTCCTCGTCCTCTGGCCCCTCACCTTGAGGCCCAGCGCGTGCCTCACGCCCCGCCAGCTCCCCACCCTCTTCTCCCTCTCTATATCCATCTTCACGGCGAAGCTCCAGTCGGACTCCAACAGGTGAAGGTCCTTGCCGGTCTCGGGGTCCTTGCGGCGGTTCAGGAGCCACGGGGGCAACCCTGCGGCCGCGGGGTTCTTCAGCACCCTCTCTATCGCGGCCACCTGGCCCTCGCTGAGCTGCCCCAGCCTCAGGTTCAAGCCTATCTTCAGGTGATTTAAGACGGCCTGCGCGAGGCCGTGCCCCACTCCGACCAGATCCTCCAGGGCCGCCACTACCTTTTTGTTTCCGTCGAGATCCCTCCCCGCGAGCCTGACTATGGATCTTACCTCGGACAACTTTTGACGACCCGTCGTCGAGGAACCTGGATTTAACTTTTATTCGCGATGAGCTGCGCCGTACGGATCCGACGTCGCGGAGGTGATGCGGGACCCGCTTCGCCGGCCCTGTAGGACCTGCGCGGGGGCGACCCCGTCCTCCGCCAGAATTCCCCTCCGTCCGGCGTCAGGTGGCCGCGCCGTTGGGGCCGAGGTAGTAGCGAAGCGGTTCCACGTGGTCCACCTTGCCGTCTCCGTCGACGTCGTAACCCCTGACCACGACGGCGAAGGGCGACCCGGAGTAGGCGCTCAAGATCCTCTCGTGGTCAACGCTGAGCGCCAGCACCGCCGACTTCGTGCCAACGTGCCTGACGCCTGCCACGAGGACGACGTACCTGCCCGGGCTGAATGGGCTCGGGATCTTCGCTATCACCGCGTCGGTCGGCTGGTTGAACGTTCTGCCCTCGTCGTCCACCAGCCCACGCCAGTAATTTTCCTCGTTGAACCTGACCGGCAGGTGCGCGTTCAGCTCCGAGGCAACTAGGTTGGTGCCGGGACCCCCCACGACTATCATGTTCGCATCGTAGGACCTCTCGGCGCGCACGTCCACGTCCAGCTTGACCGCGAATGAGGGAGGTGGAGAGGCCAGGGATCCGAGGGCGAGCGCCAGCTGCACCGCGTAGTGCCCATCGCGCGCGGCGGCCCCGAATGGACCGTGGGGCTCCGGTGATCCGACGACGAAGACGGCGTCCAGCTCCCCGTCGCGCACGAACTCGTGGAAGAACGAGAGGAGCCTCTGCGGCGCCTGGGGGAGGCGGCCGCGGGCCCTGCGGGGCGCGGACAGGAGCACGTGGGCATAGCCGTCGTACGAAGCGCTGTAGACGTTCGCGGTCGCTCCCCTGACGCGGATCGACCCGGCCCTCCTCACCAAGCCCAGCGACTCGAGCCTCCTGATGTGATAGTAGACGACTTGCTCCTCCAGGTCCAGCGCCTTCGCGACCTCCCTAGGGTACATCGGCCTTTCCCTGAGCGCGCCCAGTATCCTGAGCGCGCGGCCGCCCAGCGCCGGCTGGCTCCCATCGGGGCCGAAGACCGCGACCCTCATGAGGGTCCCGTCGACCTCGAGAACCCCCTCGCGCGGCCGCACGGGAATACCATCCAAAATTCGTTTTTAATATTTCCCTCGATCGCCCAGCGCTTGACGATAGATCCAAGCCAACGCGCGGCGCCACGACTGAAAGGGAAATTTCAACGGTATAAGGGCCGTGAGCACGGCGCCTTAAATAGTATGTCGCGCGCGAACCTCACGTGTGCGGGATCATAGGGTACACGGGGGACGGGAGGGCCGCCGAGGTGCTGCTCAGGGGACTTCGCAGGCTGGAGTACCGCGGCTACGACTCAGCGGGCGCGGCCATAGTGGACGGCGGATCCATGAAGGTGATCAAGCGCGCCGGGAGCGTGGACTCGATAGCGCCCCTCCTCAACGGAATCGAGGGGGACACCGGGATAGCGCACACCCGGTGGGCCACGCACGGGAAGGTCACGGACGCCAACGCGCACCCCCACACCTCCTGCGACGGCGCGGTCGCCATAGTCCACAACGGGATAGTGGAGAACTACGCCGAGCTCAGGGCGGAGCTGGAGGCGCGCGGGCACGTGTTCAGGAGCGAGACGGACAGCGAGGTCATAGCCCACCTGCTGGAGGAGGCGCTGCGCGCGTCGGACGACCCGCTGAAGGCCGGGATGGACGTCTGCAGGAGGCTCCGGGGATCCTACGCCTTCCTGGCGGCGGGCCCCGCCCTGGGGAGGAGAATCCTGGCGGCCAGGAAGGACTCCCCGCTGGTCCTGGGGTTCTCGGACGGCGCCATGTACGCGGCGAGCGACGTCTACGGGTTCATCGAGTGGACGGACGAGGCCTACTTCATGGAGAACGGAAGCGTCGCGCTGATAGGGCCCGGCGAGGTCAGGGCGGCGCTCCTGGACGGGACGCCGCTGGAGGTCAAACCCGTGAAGGTGGCGTTCGAGATGGCCAC
>CAYFJD010000071.1:0-5227 GCA_964343285.1 uncultured Nitrososphaerales archaeon | reverse complement strand
GGCGCGCGTCCTCGATACACCCCGACGCGCGGGTCGGACAGGAGGTGTACGCCCTTCGGCTTCATGGCCTAATATGATGAAACGACATTTAAGGCATTGGTAGATGGAAAACATGAGTTTTTCCCTTTGAGGGCGCGCAAGGATGGTAGGGCCCCTCGGCGCTCAACACCCTCGCGAAAACTTTATTTAAGGGGAGTTCCGCCGGAGCCTCAGCCGGCCATAGCGACGGGGACCCACCCGGTCTCGTCCGATCCCGGAAGTGAAACCCGTCGCCGCCGCCGTGTTAGTGAGGTGCGCGAGCCCTCGCGAAGCGGCGGTGCCGGCGCCCCTCAATCCTCGCGGCACTGCCGACCGTCCTCCCAGAAGATCGCCTCCGGCGGCCTCGTGAGGTGCCTGTGGGCCCTGGGCGGCGGCACGAAGTCGCCCACGATTATCCTCCTGGGGATCCTCGTCTCCAAGGGGCGTAGCGACCTGTCCCTGTGGCCGCACCTGGGACACCTGTACCCCTTGCCGGATCCCTCGCTCTCCATGGCGTGGCCGCACCTGGGACACCTCGGGGCGGAGGTCCTCGTTAGCCTGACCAGCTCGAGGACCTCCAGCCGCTCGAGGTTTATGGTGGGCGGATCCCCGGCGCGGGGGCGAAAGCTCCCGGTGACCCTCACCAGATCCCCGGGCTCGAGGCCCATGACTATCTGCCTGAAGTGCTTCGTCGGCTCGTACGCGGCAACCCTGATGCTTAGTCCCTTGGAGTCCTTCAGCTCGAAGAACACGTGGGATCCGGGCGCCACCCAGGGCTTCGAGCCGACGCGGCCCGCCAGCCTGACGGTGGTGTACGGCTCGAGCTCGGAGACGGACTCCAGGTCCACCACGTGCGACCCCGACCCGTGATTGGTCCTGTAGATCAGGATCCTCTCGACGCGGTCGCCGACCCTGATCAGGTCGTACGCCCTCACCACCGCGCCCCTGTCCACGCCCCTTATCCCCAACATCACCGGGTCGGGGCCGTGGGGCGCGACGAGCGGCTCCATGTTGTACCAGTCGTAGTTGTCGTAGGTCAGGGGCCACGTCTCCAGGTCCGCCAGGCGCACCGACTCCTCGTCCACGCGGCGGGGGCCCCGCCCGGATCCCGCGCCGCGGTAGGCCAACAGCTCGTACATCCTGGAGGCCTCCTCGGGCGCGCCTATGGCGGCGACGGCGCCTATGACGCCGCGACCCCCCTTGAACCAGGATGCCGCGCCGCCCAGGTCCTTCAACAGCCTGAGGGCGGAGGGCAGGTCCACGGTGCCCCTGAGCGCGGACAGGTAGAACCCGGACAGCTCAGGAGGGGGGCTCGGGCTCCGCGTCACCAGGAGCACGAGCCCGGGGTCTGTCTTGGGGTCCTGGAACGTCGCCCTGCGCGCCACCACGTCCTCCGCCTCCTCGAAGGCGCGCAGCGCGTCGAGCCTGTCGCGGACGCGGTACCTGAGGTGGACGGCCCCGTTCCCCCTCGTCTTCATCGGGTGCGCCGGGTTCAACCTTATGAGCCTGGGCTCCCCAGCCCCCGCGTAGCCGAGCCCCTTGAGCCGTTCGTCCACGAGCGCGCCAATGTACGTAGTGCACATGCCGAGCGCGTTCGAGTCGGTGTCGTCTATCCCTATGTGGGCGACGTACAAAAAGGGGCACCCTCAGGGCTCGGTGACTATCATGCTGAGCGTGGACCTGACGTACTCGATCCTCCTTATGCGGTTGCTTATCACTTCCTTGACCTTCTCCAGCGAGTCGGCCTCCACCTTAGCTATCACGTCGTACACGCCGTATATCGCGTAGGCCTCCACGACGTTCGGTATCTGCTTCAGGGCCTGCAGGACGTCGTTCTCCCTGCCCATCTCCGTGTTTATCAGGACGTACGCCTTAGCCATCCCCTAGCTTATCTCAACCCTGGCGCTAAAAGCGTTTCCCGGGAAAGTTTATGGGGAAGATGGCGTTCGTTACCGCCGCGCGCCGAGCTGGCGGGCGGGCCACGGGGGTTCACCCTGGGGAAGCTCCTCCCTCCGAAGGGGGGGCGCGGCGCCGCGAGGCGCGACGGGAGACCGTCGGCAACGGAAAAGAAACGGGACCCCCCGGCGATCGATGTCGGTGATGGGGAGGAACCCCGGAGGAGGCGCCGGGGAGGGTGAAACGGCCGACCCGCGCGGAGCAAGGCCGAACAGGGCCTATGAGCTCCCCCCGCGAGGCCCGGGTGGGCCTCTTAGCCCAATCCCGCCGGAACAGAAGGAGGGCTACGGCCAGCACGGCGCGCGTCCACGAGCTCAGAAGTGCTCCCAGCCCCTCCTGGCCAGCTCCCTGCCCCTGAACCTGACGCTCACCCCGCCCTCCGACCTCCTCGCCCTGCCTATTATCCAGAGGGGGACGCGCTCCTGCGCGGCTATCTCCCTGAGCCGCTCGACCGCGGCCTCGGCCACAAGCCCCACGGCGCCGAACTCCTCGCCCCCGTAGAACGCCGCCTCCACGGGGTCGAGGCCGGCGCCGCGCAGCGCCGACTCCAGATCCGGGTCCAGCGGCAGCTCCTCGAGCTCGATGCTCAGCGAGTTGAGCTCCGCCAGCTCGTAGAGGGTCACCGCCAGGCCGTCGCTGGAATCCATGGACGCATCTATGACCTCGGCCGCCCTCTCCTCGAACCCCATCGGTATCCTCGGCTCGTAGAGGTGCCTCAGCGCCTCCTCCACCAGCCGATCCTCCACCTTCGGCCTCTCGCCGAGGAGCAGCACCCTGTAGCCCAGCCAGGTGTAGCCGAACCCCCAGCCGGCGACGAAGACGAGGTCGCCGTCGGCGCCCCCCACCCTGCCCACGAACCTCCTCGCCTTGCCCATCACGGTTACGTCTATGACCAGCTCCTTCGCGGACCCCGTGTCCCCCGCGACGAGCTCCAGGCCGTACTCGGCGGAGGCCCTCGCGAACCCCTCCCTTATGGCGGCGAATTTCTCGTCGTCCGCCTCCTCCGGGGGCATCATTACGGATGAGGTGTACCACCTCGGCCTGCCGCCCTTCACCGCCACGTCCGAGGCGGCCCCCAGCACAGCCTTCCTCGCGAACTGGTCGAGGCCCATGCCGGGCAGGAGGTCCGTGGACTTGGCCACGGCGTCGGGCTTCACCAGAAGGATCTCGCCGCAGCACCTCAGCGGGAAGGCGTCGTCGTACAGGCCTATGGAGGGCGGGACCACGGCGCCCCTCAGTATCCCTATCGCCTCCTTCTCGCTGACCCTGCGCGCCACGCGCTCGACTGGGATAAGGCTTTTAAAAGCAGAGCGCGCAGTAGGGCCGCCCCGGTAGCATAGCCCGGTCAATGCGCCCGCCTCGTAAGCGGGAGATCGCGGGTTCGAATCCCGCCCGGGGCTTCACCGCCCACCCCCGCGCCAGCGGTTCAGCCTCGCCCACGGGGCGTCCACGATCCGTGGGCGCGCATCCGCGGCTGCGCGCGCCCGAGCTATCGGCGGCTACCCCTTCAAGCGGGATAGGGGGGGCGGCGCGCGCCCGCCCCTCGCGAGCAACCTGCCCGCGCCGCGCCTCGGGACGTCGAGAACGACGCCGGAGCCGAAGAGCCCCCCGAAGTCCACGACGTCGCCCGGGGCCGCGCCCGGCACGGGCAGCAGCCTCACCCCCACCGGCTTGCCCGTCACGACGCCGATCGCCACCTGGTCCAATATTATGGAAGAGAGGACCTCAGGGGGCGTGTCCCCGGGGACCGGGACCATGTCGACGCCCGCGGCGGAGACGGAGCTCATCGCGAGCAGCGTCCCCAGGTTCAGGACCCCTTCCGCGGCCCTCCTGGCCATGCCCACGTCCTCCGAGATGGGGGTCATGACGCCGCTGAACCCGCCGACGCGCGAGGCCGCCATCGCTCCGCCCTTCTTCAGGGAGTCCGCGAGTATCATCATCGCGCCGACGGTCCCGGGCAACCCCACCTCCTCTAGCCCCATCGCCTCCAGGACCTCCGCGACGCTCTCCCCCTCCGCGGGCGCCGGGGCGAGCGATATGTCGACGGCGCCGAACTCCGCGCCCACGCGCGACGCCACCTCGCGCCCCACGAGCTCGCCCACGCGCGTTATCTTGAAGGCGACGCGCTTGATTATCTCCGCCAGCCCCGCCACGTCCACGTCCCCCGCGCTCTTGACGGCCGCCAGCACCACGGCGGGCCCGCTTATGCCCACGTTGATCACGAGGTCGTGCATCCCGAGGCCGTGGAACCCGCCCGCCATGAACGGGTTGTCGTCCGGGGCGTTCGCCAGGACCATCAGCCTGGCGCAGGCCTCCCCCTTCCCGCCGGGCGAGAGCTGGGCCGTCCGCGAGATTATGCGGCCCATCCTGAGGACCGCGTCCACGTTTATCCCGGAGCGGCTGTCCGCGACGTTGAAGGCCGAACAGACCCTCCTCGTGGACGCCAACGCCTCGGGCACGCTCTCCTCGAGGGCGACGTCCGCCGCGGATTCGCCCTTCTGGACCAGGGCGCCGTAGCCGCCCACCATGTCCACGCCCGCGTCCGCCGCCAGGCCGTCTATCTCCTGCGCCAGCGAGACTAGCTCCCCCTTCGCCCCCGGACCCAGCTCGCGGACCATGGGGGACGCGACGATGGACAGCGGCGTCAGCGCTATCCTCCTGTTCACGATCTCTATTCCGTACCTTGAACCGACCTCCTCCACCGCGTCCACCAGGCGGGGCGCGTGCTCCCTGAAGATCGCCGCGATCCCCCTCCTCAGGCCATCGGGATCGCTCGAGGCCGCCGGGAGCACGTTCATCCCCAGGGTGACGGCACGTATGTTCAGGTGGCGGTACACTATCATATCGACGGTTTCCAGTATTTCATCTATGCTGATCCTCGAGGACATGCCCTACACCCTGTGCATTACCTTGAATATATTATAATGGTAAACGGCTACCTGGACCCCGAGCTCCCTCCCCCTGGCCTCCAGCCTCGACTTGAGCGTCGGAAGGTCCACGCCAGCGCCCGAGAGGTCCGCCAGCAGGACCATGACGAAGAGGTCGCCCATCTTCGTGGACGCCAGGTCCACTATGTTCACGCCGCCCTTGGCGAGCTCGTCGGTTATGCCGGCCACTATGCCTATCCTATCGGCCCCCATGACGACTACCACCGCCTTGCCCTCGTCCCCCATCGACCCCAAGGCGCCTCGCCCACTATTTAAGCGAGGCGAGGCGCCCCGGTAACTGGAAGCACAAATCCATCATTATATAC
>CAYFJD010000070.1:0-5261 GCA_964343285.1 uncultured Nitrososphaerales archaeon | reverse complement strand
GGCTAAGGGGTCGCGTATGCAGGCACCTCAGATATTCGGGTGGGATCCGCAGGTGGCACGTCGATCTCCTTCTAGAGGTGGGGGCGCCGGAGGCCCTATACGTGCTCGAGGGAGTCAGCGGCGCTACGGCGGAGAGGCAGCTCGCGGAGAAGCTGGCGAGGATGCTTCCGGAGGGCCCGAAGGGATTCGGAAACACGGATACTGGCGGGCCGTCGCACCTCCTGCTCCTTCCGCCGGGCGCCGACCTCGGGTCCCTCCTGGGACCGGGATGGAAACGCCTGGAAGTCAGACGGCCCTCGCGATGGCGCGGCTCCTGTAACCCCTAGCCTCCGCGACGCTCCTGTAACCCTTGGCCCTCATGGCCTCGAGCAGCTCCTCCGACATGAGGCGGAACGCGGCCGGCCCCCTGAAGGCAACGGCCGTCAACGCCTCCACGGCGTCCGCCCCGGCCTCAATGGCCTCCAGCACCTGCGAGCCCGTCATTATGCCGCCTATCGCCACCACAGGGATCCTATCGGAGACCTCCCTAACCCTGGCCACGGCGGACAGCATCATCTCGTAGAGCGGAAGGCCGCTCATGCCTCCCCTCCCCGCGCCCAGCAGGTCCGTCGTGACCGGTATGGTGTTGTAGAGGGCTATTCCCAGGCCGCTCTCCTCGGCTATGTGCGCGGCGTCCTCGAGCACCCCGGAGTGCCTGGGGCTCAACTTTATCAGCGACGTCTTGCGCGTCAAGCCCGACGCCAACGACGCCAATTCGTCCATCCCCGCCGGGTCGTCGAACAACGGACAGCTGATGTTGAGCTCGATGGCGGACACCTGCGGCAGGCGGTCCATGGCCCTTATGAGCACCGAGAACTCCCTCAGGGAGAAGCCCGCGACGTTGGAGATTATGGGCACCCTGACGTGCATCCCGTTTATCCTGCGCGACACCGGTATCACGCCTTCGGATGGCAACCCGAACGCGTTCAACAACCACAAGCCATCCCTGGGTTTGTAGAGCCTCGGCTTAGGTAGTGGGTGTCTCCTCTTCGCAGTTATTGAGCCTATGACGTAAAATCCCATGCCCCAGCGCGAGAACGCGTTGTACAGTAGCCCATCCTTATCGTAACCCGCGGCCAATCCGATGGGGTTAGGCAGTTCCACGCCGCCCAATTTGGTCCTCAGGCGCTCATCCATAATGGGACCGACCGCTGGCAGGGATAATATGTAGCGCGCGAGCACATGCGCCGCGTCGGGCGGTATGTACCGCAGCGCGCGCATGTACCAGGGCACTAACCTCACGTAAACCCTTCTTCAATCATCAAATCCAATTTATAAGTTTAATCCCCACGAGGCGTCCTGGGTAGCCCCTCGGCTAGTAGGTGGTCGGGGTGGGATCTTAGATTGACGGAGCCTACGAGGACGAATAGGATTTGACCGGAGCCATGGCGGCCGTCTGGAATATCCGCCTTAGGGCGGCCGGGGATGGGGCTACGCTCCGAGCCCGTCCGTAGATGGGAGCCGCTCGGCTCAGCTGCAGCCCGCGACCCCGTGGGCAACGTGGAACCATTACGAAATTGGTGGAATGGGCGCCCAGGGAGAAGCGGAAGGGAATAGTTCCCCGAGGCGCACGAATCAGATGTTCGCGGCGCATATCCATCGGGCCGAGCCACCCTTGTACTTCAGGGGCCAACAACTCGGGGGGCCGCGCCGGGCTGCCCGTGTTCCCCAAGACCCGCGTTGCGCATCAACTCCTCCACGGACTTTATGGCGCGATCCAGATCCTCCGGACCGTTGCACCTGCAGAGAAGGTTGCCGCTGAAGTCCTTTCCCCCCAGCGATATCACGTGGACGCCATCGATGCCCTCTATCTCCCCGCTGAAGCCCTCCAGGAGCGCGACGTCCGGGGATGCAAGCCCTTCCACGAGCTCGAGGAGCCTGCGCAGTTCCAAGCGCCCGCGCAGCTCCATGAACACCTTAGCGCTGGAGGCGCCTACGACAGCGACGGCGCCGGCCCTAGAAGCCCTCCAGGTATCCTTCCCAGGCACGTCGACTTCGAAGTCATCGTGGTGTATGTGCTTGAGCACCGCGACCCTGTAGCCCCTCCTGGTAAGCTCGCCCGTTATCCCCTCCACTATCGTCGTCTTGCCGCTCTTCTTCCCCCCGATCACCGCGATCACGAGCATGCGAGGACGCCCCATCAGTAATACCTAGTAACCCTCCTGCCGCAGCGGTTGCAGACGAACGTGAGCTCGTAGATTTCATTGCGATACCTCTCGCTGGCCAGCTGCATTGTTCCGCCGCACGTGCACACGTTCCCGTAGGCCTCGGCATACCTCCTTATGGGGCCGTCCGGGGCCGCCAAACCGAATATCATGTCCTCCAGGGAATCGACCGCGGCCGCGGCAGCCGAGAAGTCGACGGGACCGGACGCGAGCGCGCCCCGGCTCGACCTGTAGCGCGCGACGAACTCCTCCAGGGCCGCGGCCAGATCGCCCATATGCTTGTACCTGGCCATCAACAGCATGGACGGCAGGGCCCTGGATATCATGTCGCCAAGTAGGATCACCAACTGCGAGAAATCGCCCAGCGTATCGTCCACCTCGCGATCCGGGAGGCCTGCCAGGTCGCCCAAGAAGTGCACCGGACGCCCCCCGGCGAACTTCGCCTGCTCGTACCTTGTGAACACGACGTATGCATCGGCGTCAACCGCGGGGCCCGCGCTAACTACCCTGGCGGGCGGCACGTCCACCCCGGCCTTCGAGAGCGCCTCCAGCGTGCGGCCGACCAGCTTGTCGATGTCGGCGTCGGCGCGCTCCACCACCACGAGGCCCCTCACTGGGACCCTGCCGCCGTAGCGGTCCTTAAGCGACTTATCGAGGAGCGCGGACGCTATTAGGCCCCTGGCCGGGCTGCCGCCGGAATAGAATCCGTAGGCGAACTGCTTGAGCTCCACGCCAACGCCTACCAGGCCCCGGTTAAATTGCTTGGCCCTTATCTTAAGGGGTGAGGAACCCGCGCTCGGGCCTGCGCCCCGGGGCGCTCGGGCTGGGGGTCGGGCGGTACCCGGATCAGTCGAGGATGAACCCCTGGGCGGGCGGATCCCGGCCGTTTAAGCCGGGAGGCCCCCGCCGAGGGGGCATCCCCGAGGGGTCCGGAACCCCCTTAGTCCAGCCCTCGGCGCCCCTGCCCAGCCGCTTCGGGATGCCTCGGGGGCAGGGGTCGACCCCCTCCTCCCTCCCCCGGGAAGAGGGAGGATGCGCGCGCTCTGCCCCCTGCGCGATCCCTCCGCGCCCGGGCGGCGCGGGTCCGATCTAAGGCAAACAAACATCGTATCTAAGCTGATAAGGCAAATCCGTTCGTTCAAATTGGCATTAGAAGTTGACTGATACTGGACGGATATGGGGGACAGGGGCTACCGGCCATAGCGACCACGTGGAGGAAGCGAGTTCATCTAACCAATGTCACGTCGACTAGGACAAGTTTTTATAAAATTCGGAGCCCACATCGGGACGGGATGATCGTGGTCCCAGGTTCCTCCAACGCCCCTCTAGCGTATAGGGTGGCGCGCGCAGCGGGATCGAACATCGCTAAAGTCGAGTACAGGCACTTCCCGGACGGCGAGAAGTACGTGCGCATCCTGGACGACGTGAAGGGGGAGGACGTTGTCTTCGTGCAGTCCGCGGCGCTGCGCCCCGATGAATACTTGGTAGAGACGTTGCTGGCGGTGGACACCATGAAGGAGAGCGCCAGGAGCGTCACCCTAGTCCTCTCCTACTTTCCCTACGCGAGGCAGGACGAGAGGTTCAAGCCCGGGGAAGCCCTCAGCCTCGCGACCGTGTCGAAGCTGATAAAGGGCGTGGGTACCGATCGCCTGATCACCGTGGACGTGCACAGGCACAGGGTTCTGGACATGCGCTCCCTGGTGGGCATACCCTACATCGACGCCAGCGTCATGCCCATGCTGGCCAGGTACGCGAGGGACAACGGCCTGATCGACGTTGAAAGGGCGGTGGTGATGGGACCGGACGCAGAGGCGGAGCAGTGGGCTGCGCTCGCCGCGCGCGAGTTGGGGGTGGAACACGCGTCTCTGGTCAAAAAGAGGTTGGGCGATAAGGAGGTCGAGGTCAAGGTCACAAGGGACGTTGACGTGCGCGGCAGGGACGTACTGTTGGTGGACGACATAATCAGCACAGGGGGCACGATAAGGGAGGCGGCGAAGCTCCTTCAGGGTTTGGGGGCCAGGAAGATCGTCGTCGGAGTTGCGCACGCGCTCCTGGTGGAGGACGCGCTGGCCAAGATCCTCGAGGAAGGGGTGGAGGAAGTGTTCAGCTCGGATACAGTACCCAATCCCACGACGCGCGTCAGCGCCGCCCCGGCTATAGTGGATGCCCTGAGGTCCTTCGGGCTGATCGGACCATCGGGGAACGTCACTTCCTGAGGAGCCTTCCTGGCTCCTTCCTCTCGTCCTCGGGCCTCACCTTGATTATTCCGTAGTGGATCGCACATGATACGCAGTAGTATTTCGTGACTAGGGTCATCGGGACGTACGCACCTTTCTCCTTAAGCTCCTTGGCCAGCACAGGATCCACGGGCGAATACTTAGCTGTGACCTTTATCGCCTTATCCCTCGGCACGAGCGCTCCACACTTGCTGCAATGCACGAGGTCGCTCCTACCTCTGTCCCCCTTGGCCCGCCCTCTGCTCTTCCTCTTCTTGACCAAGACGCGGGCCCTTAACCCGTCCCAGGATAAAAACGTGCGCCCCACAAAGGGTGCCACGGCGGGTTTGACCCGGGAGCGCCTTCGAGGCGGCGCGATTCCAGCCCACTAGGATCAGCGCCCTCTTTCAACCCCGCAATCGCGAGCGTCTTCGCTACCGCTCACAGCACTTTTATTAACCGTTTTCCCTAATTTCCATATTCATAGCAATGTCGGATGGGCGCCGCGTGCTGATCGCCTCCCTATCCGTCGCGTTCGTGGCCTACTGCGCCAGGTTGTCCTACGGCATGTTATTGCCTAGCATGATGCAGGACCTGGGGC
The DNA here is from genome assembly GCA_964343285.1 of uncultured Nitrososphaerales archaeon. Classification (GTDB taxonomy): domain Archaea; phylum Thermoproteota; class Nitrososphaeria; order Conexivisphaerales; family Conexivisphaeraceae; genus Conexivisphaera. The sequence continues at coordinate 240 of CAYFJD010000070.1, read as the reverse complement.
TGAACCACGCCCAGGCCGGCCTGATCTACTCGAGCTACGCGGCGGCATACATGATGGCGTCGCCCATCGTCGGGTTCCTCGTGGACGTGCGCGACCTGCGGCGCGTCGTGCTTGCCTTCCTGCCGCTCATGGCAGCTGGGACTGCGCTGATGGCCGTGGCCTCATCCCTCTGGACGGCAATCGTTTTCTTCGGGATCGCGGGGGCCGGCGCGTCCGTGGGGTGGACCCCGCTCGTCACGT
>CAYFJD010000069.1:0-5423 GCA_964343285.1 uncultured Nitrososphaerales archaeon | reverse complement strand
CTCGTCCACGGGCCTCGTAGGGCGGCGCCGCTATTAAGGATATGCGGAGGCCGCGTCTCAGAAAACGATTTATATTAGCGGGCTGGGGCTTAGGGCGAGAATCGGGTGCATATAGTTGAAGTTACCGATATGCCTCACCGACGCGAAGATAGGAGTGCTGTGCCCGAGGTGTGAGGCCAGGCTGGAGAAAGGCGAGATCTCGAGCGTGGACGTGGAGGTCTCGTACATATTGGCGAAGGCCGCTAAGGAGATACCGGTGCTCGACACGATAACCCTCGTCAGGGCCCACGAGTTGGAGGGGAACCTGGTCCTGGTCCTCGGGTCGGGGGACGCGAGGAAGATCCTGGCGGACGGGAACGCCCTCAAGAAGTTGAAGGAGTACCTGAACTACGAGAGGCTGTGGATAACCGAGGAGGGCGACGACAGGAGGTTCGTCGAGTACCTGCTGCACCCGCTGCGCGTCCTGACGCTGAACACCGTCTGGCTCCCCGACGGGTCGAAGACGACGCGCGTGCTCGTGGCGGGCAGGCCGGAGCGCGGCTCGGACGTGGACATCAACAAGGCGAAGAAGATTATTAAGGCCCTGAGGGGGCTGGACCTCGAGATCCAGTTTGAGAGACCGCCGATTAAGAAAAGGGCTTTTTCTAGATAGGATAACGCCCGAGCTGGAGGGGAGGAACGTAGAGGTAACGGGCTGGGTGGAGGAGCAGAGGGACCTGGGATCCCTGGTCTTCCAGGTCCTCAGGGACAGCAGGGGCGTCGCCCAGGTGGTGTACGACAGGTCCAGGATAGGGGAGCTGATGGACGAGGTCCGCGCCACCAGGCTCCAGAGCTACGTCTACGTGAGCGGGGAGGTCGTCAGGGGCAGGAGCCGCAGGTTCCCGGTGGAGATAAGGGCGTCCGACTACGAGGTCCTCGGGCCCGTCAGGTCCCAGCTCCCGCTCGACCCCTCCGGCGGGGTGCCGGCGGGGCTCGACGTGAGGCTGGACAACCGCCCCCTGGACCTGAGGAACCCGAGGACGGCGGCGATATTCTCCATACGCGCGAAGTTCCTCAGGGCGGCCAGGGACTACCTGACGGCCGAGGGGTTCATAGAGGTCAACACGCCCAAGATAATAGGCTCGGCTGCCGAGGGGGGAGCGGACCTGTTCGAGCTGGAGTACTTCGGGAGGAAGGCGTACCTGGCGCAGAGCCCCCAGCTGTACAAGGAGCAACTGACGATGAGCCTCGAGAGGGTATTCGAGATAGCGTTCTACTACAGGGCGGAGAAGTTCAACACGCAGAGGCACCTGAACGAGTTCACGAGCGTGGACGTGGAGGCGGCGATGATGTACAGGGAGGACGTCATGGGGCTGCTGGAGGGGCTCGTGGTGGAGGCGGGCGGCGAGGCCGTGGACGCGTCCAGGAGGGAGTTCGAGGCCCTGGGGCGCGAGCCGCCGAGGGCCAAGGGGCCGTTCCCCGTGATCACCTACTCGCAGGCACTCGAGCTGCTGAGGGCCAAGGGGCTGGAGCTGCCCTTCGGGGAGGACCTTGGAGGGGAGGCGCTGAGGCTCCTGGCGGAGGACTACGGGGGGTACTACTTCATAGTAGACTGGCCGCTGGACGCCAAGCCATTCTACATCCAGCCGAAGGAGGGGGGACTGTCCGAGAGCTTCGACCTCATGTTCGGGCAGCTGGAGCTGGCCAGCGGCGGCCAGCGCATACACGAGAGGGACCTCCTCGAGGAGAGGCTGAGGGCCAAGGGGCTGGACCCGGCCGGCTTCAGGGACCACCTCAAGTTCTACGAGTGGGGGATGCCGCCCCACTCCGGGTGGGGCTTCGGGGCAGACAGGTACTTGATGGTGCTCACGGGCGTCAACAACATAAGGGAGACGGTGCTGTACCCGAGGGATCCCACGAGGCTGACGCCGTAGCCATCAGATGGCGCTGTACATCTCGTTCCATTTCTCGTAGAGCTTGATCCTCTCGGCCGCGAGGCTGGGCTTCCTCTGCTTCAGTATCTCCTTGAAGTCCTTCATCTTTATGGGCCTGGGCTTGCTGCTCGGGTCGCTCGCCATGCCGCTCTCGAAGAGCTCCGTCACAACCCTGAGCTGGGCGTCCTGGCATATGTCGCGTATGTCGCTGGCCGAGTAGCCCTCCGTGAGCTTCGCGAGCTCGTCCAGGTCCACGTCCGAATCCAGGGTCAGGGGCTCCGTGTACTTCTCGAACAGGAGCCTCCTCGTGTCCCTGTCGGGGGGCTGCACGTAGATCCTCTTCTGGAAGCGCCTGAGGAACGGCTCGTCCAGCAGCCAGGGCTTGTTGGTCGCCGCCATGACGTAGAGCTGGATGTTCCTCCCCTTGTCGGCCAGGCCGTCCATCTCCTTGAGGAACTGGTTCCTCACCCTGGTCTCGCCGCCCACCTCGTTGTGGTGGACCGCCAGGAGGGAGTCCACCTCGTCTATGAATATCACGACCGGCTTGGACTCAGCGAGCCCGCGCGCGTACGCGAAGAGCTTCGCCACGTTCTTCTCGGCCTCCCCCAGCCACTTGCTCATTATGGAGGCGGCGTCCACGCTCAGGAAGTAGCCGTCTATCTCGTTCGCGATCGCGGCCGCCAGCATCGTCTTCCCGCAGCCGGGCGGGCCGAAGAGCAGGATGCCGCGGGGCCAGCCCAGCGGGAAGAGGTCCGGGCGCTGATAGGGGTAGACGATGGCCTGCCTGAGCGCGAGCTTCGCGCCATCCAGCCCGACGATGTCCTTCGTGCTAACCTTGGGCTTCTCCGTCACCAGGAGCTCCTCGAACGTGGCCTTGACGGTCTCCACTATCGGGCCCACCTTGACCCCTCCGTCCTCCTGCGGGGGCCTCTCGCCGTCCGGGGACCCGTAGACGCCCCTGAGGCGCTGCAGCGCCTTTATCCTCTCCTGGTAGGCCATCGCCTTCTCGTAGTACAGCTTGTTGACCGGGTTGTCCGGGTAGAGCCTTATCAGCTTGAGCAGCGCCTCGACCGCGTTCTGGTACTTGGCGATGGCGCCGGCGTAGTTCCCCTGGCTGTCCAGCTTTATGGCCTCGCTTGCGTACCTCGCCGCGGCGTCCTCGAGCTCCTCGCCCGGGTTGCGCATCAGACCGCCACGCCCTCCTCGTCGCCCGCGCCGCGCCCCACGACCCCGGCTATTGCCTCCTTGAACTCGTCCCTCCCCACGTCCTTCGCCGCCCCGACTATCCTCGAGATCTCGCCGACGTCGACCTGCTGCGGGCCCGGCTCCTCGAACTTCTTCATTATCAGCTCGGACACCTCGTCCACCGCCTCGTCTATTATGTCCTGGACGTCGAAGTCCTCGATCAGCCCGGACGTCCCGTCTATGGCCAGGCCCTCGTGCAGGAAGGAGTTCCCCGTTATCCAGGCTAGCGCGTCCGCCAGCTCGTCCGTCACGCTCCTCAGGTTGCCCGGTATCGAGTCGAGTATCGCCCCGACGCCCCTGAGGGTCTGCACCGCGGCCGCGAGCTCGCCGGTTATCATCAGGTAGTAGTTGACGTTCTCCAGCCTCAATATCGCCTTCTCCAGGGAGAGCTCCGCCGCCTCCAGGATCCCCACTATCCTCTGGACGTCCCTGTACTCCGAGACGCGCAGCGCTAGCCTGTCCTGCCTCCCGTCCGACGCGTCGGACGATATCCTCGCCTTGAGGAGCTGCTCGCGCTCCCTCATCCTGTTCAGCATCCCGGATATCATGCTCCTCCTGACCCTGAGCACGCGCAGCGCCTCCTCCACGCTGGCGAGGGCGCGCGCCCTCGCGTCGACCTTCCTCCAGGGCAGCTTCAACCCGGCTCCCATCGTCCGCACCCGCCCATCCCAACTAGTGTAATGATGCGGAAAAAATTGGAGAAATAGCTTGAAACCGGATGGGTTTTTCGGGACGCCTCAGGACTTCTGCCCCACCCCGAGGCCGCTCTCGTAGGTGGGGAGCTCCGGCAGCTTCTCCTTCATCCTCTGCTCCGCGATGGCGGAGGCCTCCGCGAGTATCCTCTCCGCGTCCTCGTTCGCCGCCTCGAAGTTCACGCTCAGGCCGCCGAGCTGTCCGGCCTCGACCAGTATGCTGCTCAGCAGGTTGTTGATCTCGGACACCTCGTTCTCGGCCTCCGGCATCACGCTCATCAGGCCGGCCTTGACCTTCTTTATCACGCTCATGGCCGGGGCGAGCGTGACCACCACGTCGCCGAGCGTCGTGGCGGTGTTGAGCCTCAGCACTATCTGCTCCATTGCCACCTTGGCCTGCTCGACGAGCTTCTCCATCTTCCTCAGCTCGGCCAGCTCGTTGGCGTAGACGGTCGCGTGGGTCGAGTCGTGCTTCTGTATGTAGCGGACTATGGTCTCGAAGAGCCTCTGGTCCCTCTCCTTGAGCCTGCTGGACAGGGCGTCGAGCTTGGAGATCTGTATGTTTATCTGCCTGATGGCCTGCTCGAGGCGATCCTTCAGGGGCCCCTCGGGCGCGATGCTGTCCCTGATCCTCGCGCCCACACCGGGCTTGGGTTCCTGCTGCCACCTCTTGGCGAACTCGCTCATGTTCGATGACCCCATCCCCGGCCGCTTTGATCTCGGTTTTGTCACCGCAATCCCCGAGGCATCGGTGACAAAATCGTTAGACGGCCTCGTCTAGCGGCGCAGCCGAGAGCCCGCTTATCCGGGCCGGGAGCCGAGCGCCCGTGAGCGGCCCGGGGATCCTGGAGAGGCTGAGGGAGCTGGGGCTCAGCGAGTACGAGTCCAGGATCTACGCCGCCCTGCTGAGGGGAGGGCCCGCCAGGGTGGCCGACCTGGCCGTCAGGGCGGGGGTGCCGCGCACGAAGGCGTACGAGGCGGTGAAGTCCCTCCTGAAGAAGGGGCTCGTGGAGGCGCGGGGGAGGCCGCTGATCTGCGCGGCCGTGGATCCCGAGGAGGCGCTGGGGGAGCTGGTCGAGGAGGAGGAGAGGAGGGCCAGGAGGATGAGGAGGATCCTGGAGGAGCTGAAGAGGCTGGGGAGGGGCGCGGCGGCCGGCCAGGAGGGCCGGTACTCGCTGATCGCGGGCGCGGCCGTCGTGGAGAAGCTGAGGGAGATGGTGTCGGGGGCCTCGAGGTGGATCCACGGCATATTGGACCACTGGGGGATGGAGCTGGCGCTCGAGTCCGGGAGGGAGATAAGGGCGGCGACCCTGAACGACGTCGAGGTCAGGCTGGTACTTGACGGCTACGACGAGGAGTCCGCCAGGGTGGCGGAGCTCGCCGAGCTAGCGCGCGTCTCGCCGCACGGCAGGGGCTGGAGCGCCTTCACCTTCGACGGGAGGGCGGCGCTGCTGCTCGACAGCGCCTCGGGGGTGGGAACCATCGTGGAGTCCCCCCTGCTGGTGGACGCGCTGGACTCCCTGTTCGAGGGCATGTGGAGGTCGGGGATGCCGATGGCGAGGTTCCTCGAGCT
>CAYFJD010000068.1:3685-5427 GCA_964343285.1 uncultured Nitrososphaerales archaeon | reverse complement strand
CCACCGCAGTCACTATTTGCCTGAAGCCCACCCACGCGCTCGTGCAGTCGCCGGCCGCGAAGACGCCCGGCCTCGTCGTCCGCATCCACTCGTCCACCTTTATGTATCCGCCGGCGTCGACGCCCAGCCCGTTCCTCTTGGCGAACTCCACGTCCGGCTCGAACCCTATTTCAACGAATACCCCCTCCACCTTCAGCGTGGACGTCGATTTATCCTGCAGGTTCTCCACGACCACCCCGCGGACCTTCGTGTCCCCGACTATCTCCTTGACGACCGAGTTCAACAGGAACTCCACGTTGGGTTTCCTGCGGAGCGCCTCCACGTTGACCGGTTGGGCGCGGAACGCGCTCCTCCTGTGGATCAGGTACACCTTTTTCGCGTAGTCCGCCAGCATCGCCGCGCCCTCCACCGCGGAGTCCCCTCCCCCAACTACGGCTACCGCCTCGGCTCCCTTGAACAGCGGGGCGTCGCACACGCTGCAGTAGCTGACCCCCCTCGCGTTGTACTTGTCCTCCCCTGGAACCCCCAGCTTCCTCCTCTTGGACCCTATGGCCACTATGACCGCCTTGGCCAATGTCTCGCGCCCGTCCAGCGTGACCACGCGCTTCCTGGAGTCATCGAGCTCCTCTATTAGCTCCACGCGGTCCACGAGGAGCTTCACGCCGTACTTGCTGGAATGTCCCTTGAAGCGCTCTATGAGGTCCGGCGCCGATATCTCCGGGAGGCCCAGGTAATCGTCGACCACGCCGGCCAGCGTCAGCTGTCCCCCGGGCTCTTCCCCTATCATCACGGACCTCAGCATAAACCTCGCGCTGTAGACGGCGGCGCTGAAAGCGGCGGGCCCCGCGCCCACTATAACCACGTCGTACTCGGGCTCCAGCTCCTCCTCGCCCACGGGGGCCAGCTTGAACTCCAGCTCCATGCATCGGCCACCTCTCACTATTCGTTAAAAGCGTAACGTACGTATCGTCGCGGTTGCCCGGGCCATTTCGAGTTCAAATTCCTGGAATGAATATCACAGTAGGCAATGTTCCGCTCGGCTCTAGGCCGCCACGCCCCTGGGCCCCGACGAAATCCCAGCGCATTCACGGACGCGCCGATTTTATATGGGCTCGCGCCCACGTGCAGCGCGTGAGGGCGTGCGCGGTTCCCGATGGCACAAGGGGGATAATCTTCGACATGGACGGCACGCTCCTGGACACGGTCCAGCTCGTCTCGAGCGCCTGGGAGTTCGCGCTGCGCTCCCTCGGTTACAGCGTCACAGCTTCAGAGATAGAGCCCTTCATCGGCCTCCCCGCGTCCAAGATCGCCGAGGCGTTCGCCGGGGGTTCATCGTCGCTCGTGGAGCTGACGAACCTCAGGGCAAGCTACCTTGAGGCGCACGCGCACGAAGTCAGGGCGTTCCCGGACGTCCCACCGGCGCTCGGGAGGATAAAGGGCGCGGGGCTGAAGGTGGCGGTCGCCACGTCCATCCCCTCCAGGATGGCCCGGCTGTTCCTGGAGTCCGCCGGAATACTCGGGCACGTGGACGCGCTGGTCGGCGGCGACGAGGTGGAGAGGGGGAAGCCGGAGCCCGACATATTCCTGGAGGCGGCCAAGAGGCTCGCGCTCGGCGCCAAGGAGCTCGTGATAGTGGGGGATCGCGACTACGATATAATACCGGCTAAGCGCATGGGGAGCTTCTCGGTGCTGGTGGTCAGGAGGTTCTATTGTCCCTCCGAGAGGCCCGACGCCGTCGTGGG
>CAYFJD010000068.1:0-3585 GCA_964343285.1 uncultured Nitrososphaerales archaeon | reverse complement strand
TGCTGGTGGTCAGGAGGTTCTATTGTCCCTCCGAGAGGCCCGACGCCGTCGTGGGGGATCTGGGCGGCCTGCTCGACCTCCTGGGGATAAGGCGAGCCGGCCGGACGACCGCCTAAGTTAATATATATAATAAATACCGCGCATATCACGGGCCTACAAAGGAATATTTGTCCGCGCGGCGCGATGTCCTCGTTGTGGACGGGCCGCTGCTGAAGCTGGTGGACGTCTCGAAGAACTACGGCGGGCTGCGGGTGCTGAAGGACGTGAGCTTGGAGGTCGGGGAGCGCGAGCTCGTCGCGCTCATAGGCCCGAACGGCTCCGGCAAGAGCACCCTGTTCAAGGTGATATGCGGCGTCCTGAAGCCCGACTCCGGGAGGATATACTTCATGGGCAGGGACATAACCGGCCTGCCGCCCGAGAAGGTGTGCAGCATGGGCATATCTCGGACCCATCAGATACCGCGCCCCTTCAACGGCATGAGCGTCCTGGAGAACGTCCTGGTGCCGGCCTCCTACATCAGAGGATTGGATATGCGCCGCGCCGAGTCCCTGGCGCGCGAGATATTGAGTATGGTGGGGCTGGAGGGCAAGGCAGGCGTCCCGGCCGGCTCTCTAACGCTCTACGAGCGCAGGATGCTCGAGATAGCCCGCGCCCTGGCGGCGGATCCCAAGTTGTTGCTCCTCGACGAGCCGTTCGCGGGATTGAACCCCGAGGAGGCCGAGGACGCCCTGAGGCTCGTGAAGGACCTGAAGGCGGAGAGGGGGATGTCGATAATCTGGGTGGAGCACGTGATGGGGCTCCTCAGGAAGGCCGCCGATCGCGTCGTGGTCCTAAACCAAGGTGAGAAGATAGCGGACGGCGCCTTCAGGGAGGTCGTGCACAGCGCCCAAGTTATATCCGCGTACCTGGGGGAAAAGATACTTGACGAGGTCGGATGACGGATCGATACTTTCGGTGGAGTCCGTGGAAGCCGGCTACGGCGGGCTGCGGGTGCTGAAGGACGTGAGCTTGGAGGTCGGGGAGCGCGAGCTCGTCGCGCTCATAGGCCCGAACGGCTCCGGCAAGAGCACCCTGTTCAAGGTGATATGCGGCGTCCTGAAGCCCGACTCCGGGAGGATATACTTCATGGGCAGGGACATAACCGGCCTGCCGCCCGAGAAGGTGTGCAGCATGGGCATATCTTTGGTGCCGGAGGGGAGGGGGCTGTTCCCGAACCTGAGCGTCAGGGAAAACCTGGAGCTGGGGCTCTACGGGATCCCCGGCGTCCGCGTCGAGGAGCGGCTGGAGTTCGTCTACTCGATCTTCCCGGTGCTCAGGGAGAGGTCGCACCAGAGGGCCGAAACCCTGAGCGGCGGGGAGCAGCAAATGTTGGCCGTGGGCAGGGCGCTAATGAGGGATCCGAAGCTCCTGATATTGGACGAGCCTTCGAGCGGGCTCTCCCCCATAGTGGTGGATAGGCTTTACGAAAGCCTGAAGGAGCTCAGCGGCCGCACATCCATGCTCATAGGGGAGCAGAACATAAGGATCCCGACGCGGGTGGCGCACAGGTGGTACATAATGGAGGGCGGCAGGATAGTCGCCGAGGGGGAGGCGAGGCGCGCCCCGAGGGGTCGTCCCCCGCCTTCCGGATCTCGAACGCGCTGAAACGCTTATAGCGCGGCCGCATGTTCCGTGCACGTCATGGGTCCAGCGACCCTGGTGGCCCTGCTCCTCCAAGGCACGTTCCTCGGGGGCCTCTACGCCCTCATCGGTTACGGCTTCTCCATCTCGCTCGGGATAATTCGCGAGATAAACGTGGCGCACGGCGACCTCATGGTGCTCGCTGCCTACCTATCGCTCGCGTCCCTTTGGGCCCTGCACATCCCCCCTCTAGCTACGCTGCTGGTCACGGTTCCCGCCATGTTCGCGATAGGGTGGGCCCTCCAAAGGTTCCTGCTCAACGCCGCGCTGGAGAGGGGACCGAGCCAGGTGGTCGTTGTGACGTTCGCGCTCGGGATAGCCGTCGAGAACCTCCTCCTAATACTCTTCTCCTATAACAACAGGACGTTGGCCGCCGGCTACCTGCTCCAGGGAGTATCGCTGGGCGTAGCCCGGCTCCCCCTCGTCATGCTCGTCGATTTCGCGGCCTCCGTCGCAGTGCTCGCGATACTCCAGCTGATCCTGGGGCGCACGATGCTGGGCAGGGCCATGCGCGCAGTGCCGGCGAACGAGTTCGCGGCGCGCCTGCTCGGGATACGCCCGGCGCGCATATATTCGGTGGCCATGGGGATCGCCATGGCGGTCAACGCGGTCGCGGGCGCGCTCCTGGGATCGACTTTCATCTTTTACCCGAGCGCCGGTCCGGATTACCTGCTGATCGCATTCGGCACCGCCGTGTTGGGGGGGCTCGGGAGCCTGCTCGGGACGTTCCTCGGGGGCATACTGATCGGCGAGGTGTTCGTCTTCTCCGGATACCTCCTGGGGGCCACGTACCAGATGATGGTGACCCTGATCGTGATCTTCGTCGTAATGGTCATCAGCCCGCGCGGTTTACTCAGGGGTGAGGTGTTCTGACGCGCAGTCCTTCATCCCGTCGCCCGGCGGGCGCGCGGCTGCTGTGCGCGCTGGCGCTCCTCGCGGCGGCCGCGACCGCCCCTATGTGGGGGGGCGGCCTGCTGGAGGGGTTCCTCACACTGGCCTTCATCTACGGCGCGTCCGCGCTCCTCTGGGGCTTCATGGCCGAGTACGCCGGCATAGTATCGCTCGGGCAACAGCTGTTCATAGGGCTGGGCGCCTATGGGCTGGTCGTGTTCGGGCGCCTCGGCGTGCCGGCCCTGCCGGCGGCCCTGGCTTCCGCGGCCCTGAGCTCCTCGGTCGCGCTGGCTTTCTCCTTCCCCCTGCTGAGGTTGCGCGGCCCGTACTTCGCGCTCGGCACCTGGATAGTCGCCGAGATATTCGAGCTGGCATTCAACAATTGGAGTTACGTCGGCGGCGGCGCGGGCGTGACGTATACCCCGGCGCTCGGCATGCCCGCCTACCTAACTTTCTACGGCTCCTTGATCCTCCTCGTAGCTTCGTCGATAATAATTTACTTTATATATAAATCGAAGCTAGGGCTAGGGCTCAGGGCCGTCGGCTCCGACGAGGAGGCCGCGGCCGAGTCGGGGGTCAGCGTGTTGCGCAGCAGGCTCACGATATTCGTCATCTCGGCCGCCCTCACCTCCGTCGCTGGATCCCTATACGCGCTCTACGCCGCCTACCTGATCCCCAATTCGATATTCAACATATCGTGGACGGTGGGATTCATATTCGTGGCCGTGATGGGGGGCATCGGCAGGATATTTGGCGCCCCGGTCGGCTCGATAATCTTCATGGGCCTGCTGTACGCCACGTCGGGATACGCAGGTTGGAGTCTATTGCTGGAGGGGGCGTCGACGATAGCGATGTGGCTCCTGGTGCCGCGCGGCATATGGGGCGAGATAGCGTCGAGGTTGGGGCTCGAGCATCCCCTCTAACCCTTTGGGGCGAAAAATTATAATAAGTACTTTCTCGATTAATTTCGGAGGAAGTCATTTTAAGGTTCTGCGACGCCTTAGCGACGAAATG
>CAYFJD010000067.1:0-5436 GCA_964343285.1 uncultured Nitrososphaerales archaeon | reverse complement strand
CCTCTAGGGATCCTGTGCGCGCCGCGAATGCAGCGGAATGGTTATCCGCCAATCGATGGACTGGCCGTCATTGGGCCTCGGGGATCTCGCCGGGCTCTCGGGCGAAGCGAGGAAGTTGGCGATGTACTACGGAGTCTACAGCTTCGCGGGGGCCCTCTACGGGTTCATCTCGATCTTCTACGTCACGGCGCTCGGCTACTCGGCGGCCTTCTTCGGCGAGCTGTCGGCGATCGGCGAGGCCTCGCTCGTGCTCTCCCTGTTGGCGACGCCCCACGTCGCCTCCAAGGCGGGCGCTAGGGGCGCTGCGATCCTGGGCACGGGGATCACCGCCGCATCTGCCCTAGGGCTCGCGGTCTCCTCGGCCCCAATTGCGCTGGGCGCCGCGTTCGCCGGAGCCGGCGTTGGCCAGGCAATGGTATCGCCCACGTTCTCCTCGCTCGTCTCGGCAGCTGAGCCGAGGGAGAGGAGGACGGCGGCGTTCGTGGCGAGCGGCGTGTCGAACCAGCTGGGCGCGTTTGTCGGGACGGCGCTCTCGGGCACCGCCGCGGACATCCTTCAGCCGAGCCTCGGGAGGATAGGCGCGTATCGGATGGTCATCGCGATGGCGTCGGCGGCCATGATCCCGGCCATCCTCCTGATCCAAGGGACGCCGGTCGACCTGAGGCCCAACGGAAACCCGTGGAGGATGGGCGAGGCTAGCAGGAGGGTCGCGTGGAGGCTGATAGCGGCGGCCATGCTCATCGGGGCTGGGGCCGGATTCCTAATACCGTACTTCCCGCTCCAGTTCAAATATAGATTTGGGTCCAGCACCGCGTACATCTCACAGCTCTTCTCGGTGACCAACTTAGTCATGGCGGTGATAATGCTGTACATGCCGGAGCTGGAGCGCAGGCTGGGGTCGCTGAGGTCAATAGTTGGATCCTGGATTATAGCTACGGCGTTCATGGTGGCGATGCCAGCCGCCGCGGAGATGCCATTCGGCCTCGACGCGTTCTCGGCGCTCTACCTCCTCAGGACCACTGTGATGAACGCGATAGGCCCTGTCCAGTCCTCCTTCGAGCTCTCGATGATCGACCCGAGCGACCGGCCCGCCTTCTCCAGCCTCGAGACGCTCGCGTGGAACGCGGCGAACGCCGGCACCGTGGTGCTCGGGGGCATAATTATGCAGGCGTCGCTCGACGCCCCGTTCTATATTTGCGGGGTCTTCTACGCGGCGGCCGCCGTCTTCTACTATGGGTCCTTCGCGCACGGGGCAGATGCGCGAACGGAGCGACGGGCCCGGCGGGATTCGAACCCGCGGCCGCCGGGTTAAAAGCCCGGCGCTCTGTCCTGGCTGAGCTACGGGCCCGCCGATCGAGGGCGCGGAATTCCTTAAAGCGTTTGCCTCAGATGGAGGTGCGCCTGTAGTAGCCCGGCTCGTGCTCATAGATGTAGCCGGCCTTCCAAAGCTTCTCCAGTATCTCCTTCGCCTCCTCCTCGTCTATCCCCAGCCTGGACGCCAGCTCCTGGATGAACTGCCTGGCCTGCACGAGCCCGGTCCTCGGGTCCTCCAACTTCCTGAAGATCTCCGTGGCCAGCTTCATCTTGCTCCTCTCCTTGACCGGATACCCGTAGAGCTCCCCCATGTCCACCTCGCCGGACTCTAGGTCTATCCCCATCCCCTTCAGCGAGACCTTCATCAGCCTCACGGCCGCCTCCGCGTCCTCCCTGGTCGCGTGGTCCCTCAGGAGGAGCCTCGCGCGGGCGGTCGCGAGCCTGGCGAGGGACTCGAGCTGCCTGGGGGTCACCGCTATGGCCTCCGGCGGGGCCTTGGACCTCATGTCCGCGTAGAACTCCACGAGGACCTCCATCGCCTCCTCGGTCAGCTTCGGCTCCACGCGCCTGGAGTAAGCTATGTACTTCTTCAGCAGCTCGAAACTTATCGGCGGGAGCTCCTTCCTTTCCTCGGACCTCGCGCGCAGCATGTGCCTGGCCAGCTGCACGTCGCGCTCCCTCTGGGGCTGGTCCCTGACGACGAATATCAGGTCGAACCTAGTGAGCAGGGGTATGGGGAGGTTCACGTTGTCGTAGAGGTGCTTCTCCTCGTCGTACCTGCCCAGGTTGGGGTTGGCGGCCGCCAGTATCGAGGTCCTGGCGTTCAGGGTGGCCACTATGCCGCCCTTCGCTATGCTCACCGTCTGCTGCTCCATAACCTCGTGGAGGACCGCGCGGTCCTCCGGCCTCATCTTGTCGAACTCGTCTATCGCGGCCAGCCCCTCGTCCGCCAGCACCACCGCCCCGGCCTCGAGGACCATGAGCCCGTTCTTCTCCCTGACTATGGCGGCGGTGAGCCCGGCGGCGGTGGAGCCGCGGCCCGTCGTGTAGAGCCCCCTGGGGGCGGCGCGGGCCGCGTACTTGAGGAGCTCGCTCTTGGCGGTCCCCGGGTCGCCCACGAGCAGCACGTTGATGTTCCCGCGCACCGCGGTTCCGTCCGGCAGCGTTATCTGGGGGGCGCCGGCCAGCATGAGCAGTATCGCCTCCTTTATGTCCTCGTAGCCGCTGATGGAGGGGGCGAAAGACTCGATGAGCTTCCTGTAGACGTCGGGGTCCTTGGAGAGCCTGAGGATCGCCGCCTCGTCCTCCGGCGTTATCTCGAGCTCCTCCGGCTCCTTCCCGACGACCTCTATGTAGTTGGCCTCGAGGCGCGTGTTGAACACGGCGAGGGCGGCCGCGGGCCTCCCCCTGGCCTCCTCGGACTCCGGCTCAGCCCTCACTATGCCCGTCACCACGACCCTGTCCCCAGGCCGCGCGCGGTCCACGAGGTCGCCGGTGACCTCCACGTCCACGTAGTGGGGGAGCTGGCCGGGCGGCAGCTCCTCCGGCAGCTCCTGGAGCCTGAGGACCTGGTAGTCCACGAACTTCGACGCCCTCTGGTCCAGCTTGAAGTCGGACCTCCTGTAGAGCTTCCCCTTCCTCCTGCCCTCGCCCAGCTCCGCCTCGCAGACGGGGCACGTCTCGGGCGGCTGGAGCTTCCTCCCGGTCACCTTCACCGGCACGGCGTGGCCGGCCGGGCACCTGAACACCGCCTCTATTATCAGGGGCCTGACCTGCGACGTCCTGACGACCATCGCGTTCACCGAGACCAGCCTCTCGAGCTTCGCGGCCGTTATGCTCCTTAGGGGGAGGCGCTCGGGGTACCCCCTCACCCTTATCCTGAGGTAGTCGGCGACCTGCTCGGCGTACTCGGGGGCCTCGACGGACAGGACCCTGAGCGCCGCGTCCTTCGCGGCCTCGAGGAAGAAGTCCGGGTTCTCCGACAGTATGGGCACGACGTCCGGGAGCGCCCTCAGGAGGTCCTCGTAGTCGAGGACGAGGGAGCTCGAGCCGGAGACGGCCATCTGGGATATCCTGCCCCTGTACTTGCCCCCCTCGTGGACCTTCAGGAAGTACTCCAGCGCGTCCGCCAGCTTCTCCTTAGTGTAGGCCACCTCCAAGGAGGTCCACCCCCGTCAATATCTCCCTCCAGCGGCGGAAGATCGAGGAGGCGCAGTCGAACAGGGCCTTCTCCTCCTCGGTCGCGTTCGGCACGGACGAGGGGACGCTCGTGTAGCCCAGGGACCTCGCTATCTTCTGGAGCCTAAGGGTCATCAGGTCCTGGTAAACGGAGAGGGCCCTGCGCGCCGCCTCCCCCATCCCCGCGAGCTCCATTGCGGCTATGGAGGCCGCCACCTTCCTGTAGAAGCCGGGCCTCAGCTGGGAGAGCTGGGGGGATCCCGACTGCAACGCGGCGCGCTCCTTCCCCTGGGCCCTGTAGAGCTCTATTTCGACCCCCTCGTCCACCGGCTCCGCGCGCCCCGAGGCCACGAGCACCAGCGCCACGAGCCTGGGGAGGTCCACGGTCTCCCCCTCCCTGAGGGGGCCGATCTTCAGCCCCGCCAGCTCGAACTCGGGGACCGCGGACTTGACCCTGACGCGCGATTGCTCGGCTAGCGACGCGAGCAGGAGGGAGCGTAGCCTTATCGTGCAGTCGGACCTGAGCCAGGCGGCCCGCGCCACCTCCCCCCACCCATCCCCAGTGCGCAAGAAAATCTCCTCCGCTTTATTTTACCTTATTCCCCTTTCCCCATCCCGACGAATTCCAGTTGACCGTCCCCTCATGGGAAATTGACCCCATGGACGCAATCGTTTAAAAGACGCCGCGCGGAAGCGTGGGAAGGTAGAATTGGCCGCCGAGGCCGAAGTGATGTGGTTCGAGAAGTACCGCCCGAGGACCCTGGAGGAGCTCGTGGACCAGGAGGACGTCAAGGTGCGGCTGGCCGCCATGCTGAAACACCCCCAGGAGATGCCCCACCTGCTCTTCGCCGGCCCGCCCGGGACCGGCAAGACGACCGTCGCGCTCATAGTGGCGAGGACGCTCCTCGGGGACTCCTGGAGGGACTACACGCTGGAGCTGAACGCGTCGGACGAGAGGGGGATAGACGTCGTGAGGGAGCGCATAAAGTCCTTCACGCGCTACGCGGACCTCAAGGAGGGGATACCGTTCAAGATAGTGATACTGGACGAGGCGGACGAGATGACGAGCGACGCCCAGACCGCCCTCAGGAGGATAATGGAGGAATCCTCGAGGGTGGCCAGGTTCATCCTGACCGCGAACTACTCGTCCAACATAATAGAGCCAATACAGAGCAGGTGCGCCGTCTTCAGGTTCGTCAGGCTGGGGGAGAAGGACGTCGTCGACTTCCTCAGGAGGATATGCGAGTCGGAGAAGTGCCAGTACGAGGAGGAGGCGCTCCACCTGATATACGAGTACACGCAGGGCGACATGAGGCAGGCCATAAACCAGCTCCAGATGGCGGCGGCGCTCGGCAGGGTCACGTCCGACTCGGTGAGGCAGGTCCTCGGGATGGGGAGGCGCTCGGCGGTCAAGGAGATGGTCCAGCTGGCCGTAGGGGGGGACTTCCAATCGGCCAGGAAGAAGCTCCTAGAGCTCATGAGGATCTACGGGATGTCCGAGGAGGACCTTCTGAAGTTCGCGTTCGAGGAGGTCATGTCCTCGAAGGACCTGGACCACGCGGAGGCGGCGAAGCTGTTCGCCGAGTACGACTACAGGCTGGGGCAGGGATCGAACCCGGAGATCCAGCTGTCGGCGCTCCTGGCGGAGCTCCCCGCCCTCAGGAAGGCGCGCTGAATTGACCGAGCTGAGGCTCCCGAGGGGCCTCAGGGACTACGCGCCTGAGTTGTACGAGCGGCTCGAGGCCGTGAGGGAGGCGTTCGTGGAGGTGGCGGAGCTCCGCGGCTTCCAGATGATGGAGCCCTCCTCCATAGAGCTCCTCCAGACGCTGGAGGCGAAGAGCGGGCCGGACGTGCGCGAGGAGATCTACCACTTCGTGGACAAGGGGGGGAGGGAGGTGGGGCTCAGGTTCGACCTCACGGTGGGGCTCACCAGGTACTACTGCT
>CAYFJD010000066.1:1443-5543 GCA_964343285.1 uncultured Nitrososphaerales archaeon | reverse complement strand
CAAGGGCCCTGGAGACGGCGCTCCGCTCCTTCGACTACTGGGGGTGGAGGAAGAAGCAGGAGGAGCTGAGGAAGCAGGGCAGGTACATAGGCATAGGCGTCTCGACCTACGTGGAGTACTCAGCGCCCTCCTCCAAGAGGTTGTCCGAGGGGCTCGGGTGGAAGGTGGGCGGCTACGACATGGTTAGATTGAGGGTGGAACCGACGGGCAAGGTGAAGTTCTTCACCGGCCAATCCACCCAGGGGATGAGCCACGAAACTATATTCGCGCAGATAGTGGCCGAGGAACTCCAGGTGCACGTGGACGACGTGACGGTCGTGGAGGGCGACACCGACGAGACGCCCTACAGCTATGGTGCGTGGGCGAGCAGGGTAACTGTGGTGGTCGGAGGGGCCGCGGTGAAGGCCGCCAGGATGATAAAGGAGAAGATGATCAAGATAGCCGCGTTCAACCTCGGCGTGGAACCCTCTGATGTGGACGTGGCGCGCGGCTGGTTCTACGTGAAGTCCGATCCGTCGAGGAGGATGCCGTTCTCCGAGGTCGCCAGGATAGCCTATCAGGAGGTCCACAGGATACCTCCAGACCTCGAGCCCGGGCTCGAGGTCGTGACCACCTACGAGCCCCAGGTCTACACCACGGCCAGCACCGCGTGGCACTTCGTGGTGGTGGAGGTAGATCCCGAGACCGGCAAGGTCGACATCCTGAAGTACTACGTGCTGGAGGACGCCGGCATCTCCGTAAACCCGATGACGATGCACGGGCAGACGCACGGCGCGGTGGCGCACGAGATAGGCGGCGTTATGTACGAGGAACTCAGGTACGACGAGAACGGGAACCTGCTGAACTCCACCTTCGTGGACTACCTCGTCCCGACGGCGCTCGAGATCCCGAACATAGAGGTGGAGCACATAGAGACTCCGAGCCCTCAGCTCGGCGGGTGGAAGGGCATGGGCGAGGGAGGCTCCATAGGAGCTCCCGCTGCCCTCTTCAGCGCGATAGAGGACGCGCTGAAGCCCTTCGGCGTGACCCTCGATCGCGCGCCCCTGAGCCCCGAGAACATACTGCGCGCGATAAAGGGCATCTGAGCAGGGCGTGGTTTTCCTTGGAGGGCCGTTTCAGGACGGTGGTCTCCTTCGACGACACCGACTGCAGCAGGAGGGTTCATTTCTCGAGGTACTCTATATGGATAGATAGGGCGATACAGGATCTGTTCAGAAAGGCCGGGCTGGAGTTTCTGCCGGACGGCAGCCTGCGCCGCGTGGATGGCGGCGAAGTGGTCGCGTTCGCCATCGGCGAGTACTGGACGAGGATAGATAAACCATCGAAGCTGGGGGATGCGCTTGAGGCGGTGGTGCACCCCCACGAGGTCAGGTCGCGCGTCGTGGTATTCGAGGGCTCGGTGGTCGACCTGGCGAGCAATGAGGTGGTGGCGCGCGGGAGGATAACCATGGTTCACATAGATCCTGCCACCGGACGCTCGAAGGAGATGCCCGAGTGGCTGGCGAGGTCCCTATCCAGTTAAAAAATCGTTTTTAAACGGTGCGATCCGAGGGGGCCCATGGACTTCTCGGAATCCGACGAGCACTCCCTCCTCAGGAAGGGGATGGCGGACCTCGTAAAGCAGTTCCCCCGCGAGTATTGGCGCCAGAAGGACACGGCTGAGGAGTTCCCCCAGGAGTACTGGGATGCCTTGGCCAAACAGGGCTGGCTGGGGTTGCTGGTCCCCGAGGAGTACGGGGGAGCCGGGCTCAACATGTACGAGGCCCATATAGCGATCTACGAGGCCGCAAGGAACGGCGCCGGGATAGCGGGAGGGGATCTACTCATGAGGACATACATGTTCGGGACCTACCCGATAAGGCAGTTCGGCAGCCCCAGCCTTAAGGAGAAGTGGCTGCCAAGGATAGCCGAGGGGAAGGCCCTCTTCAGCATAGGCCACACGGAGCCCGTGGCCGGCGTGAACACGTTCGACATAGAGACCTTCGCGGAGCGCAGGGCGGGCGAGTACGTGATCAACGGCCAGAAGATCTGGATGACGCTCGCCCACAGGGCGGACGCGATACTCCTAGTGGCCAGGACGAAGAGGAAGGAGGAGGTTAAGGACAAGACGGAGGGCCTCACTTTGTTCCTAGTGGACACCCATGAGTCGAAGATAAGGACGGCGCGCCTCCCCGCCTCCGTCATGAGGCCGCTCGGCGAGAACGTCGTCTACTTCGAGGACACCTCCGTGCCGGAGGAGAACGTCATAGGGGAGGTCGACCGCGGGTGGCGCTACTTGGTCAACGTATTTAACGCGGAGCGCCTGGGTACGGGCTCCGTCGCGGCCGGCGCGGGCGAGTACGTCCTGGATCTGGCGGCGGAGTACGCGAGGACCAGGTACGTATTTGGAAGGCCGATAGGTTCCAACCAGGCGATAAGCTTCCCGCTGGCCGAGATACGCATATACCTGGAGGCGGCCAAACTGCTGCTCCAGAAGGCCGCGTGGCGCTTCGACCGCGGCGAGGATCCCTCCGTCGAGGGCAACATGGCCGCGTACATAGCGGCCGAGGCCGCTTGGAGGGCCGCCGACCAGGCCGTCCAGACGTTCGGCGGCCTCGGGTTCTCCGTGGAGATGGACATAGAGCGCTACTACAGGGATCTTCGTCTATTCAGGACTGCGCCGGTGCCGAAGGAGATGGTGCTCAACTTCGTCAGTCGCCGCGTCCTCGGATTGCCGAGGACCTTCTGAGGCCCCTTTCAACCTTAAATAATCCTATTATCCACTTTACGCGAATTGCGTCCTGCTCCATTCGAATATTACGCGCCCACTAGCGTCGAAGAAGCGCTGAGGTTGTTGGAGGAGAAGGAGGGAGCCAAGCTGCTAGCCGGGGGCCAGAGCCTCTTGGCGCTCATGAAGCTCAGGCTCATCGCGCCCCCGGCGCTCATAGACTTGAATAGGATAAAGGAGCTGCGCTACATAAAGGAGGACGAGAACGGGTGGGTGCTCATAGGCGCTATGACGTTGTACGACGAGCTCGAGCAGTCGCCCCTGATAAGGGCGCGTTATCCCATAATGCACGAGGCGCTCTACAGGCTCGGGGATCAGCAGGTCCGTAACAGGGGCACCATAGGGGGGAGCCTCGCGCACGCCGATCCCTCCGCTAACCTGCCGCCGGTCATGGTGGCGCTCAAGGCCCAGATGGTGGCCGCCAGGAGGGGCGGGGAAAGGAGGGTGATACCGGCGGACGAGTTCTTCGTGGACGCGTTCACGACCGCCCTGGAATCCGACAGGGAGATGTTGGTGGAGGTGAGGTTGCCGCCGTGGCCTCAGAGGAGCGGCGGGACCTACATGAAGATGTCGAGGAGGGAGATAGATTTCTCCATAGTGGAGGTCGCGGTCCAGATGACCGTGGACGAGGACGGGCGCGTGAAGGAGTCGCGCGTAGTCCTGGGATCGGTGGCGCCCAAGCCCTACAGGGCCACCGCCGCAGAAGACGCGTTGAGGGGATCCGTGGTGGATGAGGCGCTCGCCCTCAGGGCCGCGGAAGCCGGGACGAAGGACATCGAGCCTCCCTCCGACGTCCAGGCCTCTAGTTGGTACAGGAAGGAGGTCGCCAAGGTGCTCGTCAAGAGGGCTATATTGAGGGCGTACAGGCGCGCCACGGGGGTGGAACAATGAGCGGCGCCCAGGAGCTTATGCACGTAAGGGTGAAGGTCAACGGCCAGTGGTACGAGGCGGACGTCGAGCCCAGGATGCTGCTCATCGACTTCCTCCGCGACGTCCTAGGGTTCACGGGACCGCACATAGGGTGTGATACGGGCCACTGCGGCGCCTGCACGGTCATCATGGACGGCAGGAGCGTGAAGTCGTGCATGGTGCTCGCGGTGCAGGCCGACGGCTCAGAGATATTGACTGTGGAGGGCCTCGAGAAGGACGGCAAGCTGCACCCGCTGCAGGAGGCCTTCTGGGAGAACCACGCGTTGCAGTGCGGCTACTGCACGCCCGGCCAGCTAATGTCGGCGTACTTCCTCCTGAGCAGGAACCCGAATCCGACCGAGGAGGAGATCAGGAAGGGCATTGAGGGCAACCTCTGCAGGTGCACCGGCTACGTGAACATCGT
>CAYFJD010000066.1:0-1343 GCA_964343285.1 uncultured Nitrososphaerales archaeon | reverse complement strand
GATGTCCAAAGCGCCTCCGGAGGTAATTTCCACCTATAGGCAGGACGGCTCAGCGCTCACGCTCAAGTGGATCGGGAAGCCGCTCAAGCCGAAGGAGAGCTATCGCCTGATAAGGGGCAAGGGGGTGTTCGTCGACGACGTTCAGCTGCCGCGCATGGCCTACGCGGCCTTCGCCAGAAGCCCCTACGCCCACGCCAAGATCAAGCGCATAGACGTCTCCAAGGCGGCCTCGATGCCCGGCGTCCTCCTGGTATGGACCGGCGAGGACATCAAGAAGCGCATGCGCCCTCTCCCGCAGGCCACTCCCCCGCCGGCCAGGAACGCGATAGATTATCCGTTGGCCGTGGACAAGGTCAGGTTCCAGGGGGAGCCCGTCGCGATGGTCGTGGCGGAGAACCGCTACATCGCGGAGGACGCCGCCTCGCTCATAGAGGTGGAGTACGAGCCCCTGCCGGCGGTCTTGGACGCGGAGAAGGCCCTGGAGCCGGGGGCGCCGCTCGTCCACGAAGAGGTCGGGACGAACCTGATCGCGCACGTGCACTACAAATGGGGCGACGTGGACTACTACTTCGAACACGCGGATCTCGTGGTCGAGGGCAAATTCCACTACCACAGGTTCACTGGGGCCCCGCTGGAAACCAACGCCGTCGTGGCCTACTACGACGAGCGCGAGGACACGATGACCATCTACTGCAACAATCAGGCGCCCATGGAATGGTTGCCGCAGCTGGCGGCGGGGCTGAACATGCCCTATCCCAAGCTGAGGGTAATTACGAAGGACATAGGCGGGGGCTTCGGGACCAAGCTGATCAACTACGTGTACATGGTGATGGTGGCGCTCGCCTCCAAGGAGCTGAAGAGGCCCGTGAAGTACATGGAGACGAGGACCGAGAACCTGCAGGCCGCGGCGCATAACGCGGAGAGGACGTGCTACGTGAGCGCCGCCGTCCAGAGGGACGGCACCGTCCTCGCGCTCAGGATGAAGTGCATAGACGACGACGGGGCCTACTCCAGGCACGAGCCGGCCGGGATGACCGTCTGGGCCCAGGTCTCGACCGGCATGTACCGCATACGTGCCCTCGAGAACGACTTCTACGCGGTCTTCACAAACAAATGTCCGTCCACCTCTATACGCGGCTTCTCCAGGGCCCCCCATCTCTTCATGATAGAGAGGATCATGGACAGGATAGCCAGGAAGCTCGGGATGGATCCCGTGGAGATCAGGCTGAAGAACCTAATCGGCCCGGAGGAGATGCCGTACATGACGCCGAGCGGAGGCATATACGACAGCGGGAACTGGCCAGAAGGGCTCAGGAGGGCGCTCGAGGCGGCTGACTACTGGG
>CAYFJD010000065.1:0-5757 GCA_964343285.1 uncultured Nitrososphaerales archaeon | reverse complement strand
GCGGCCATCCCACGCGCAGGGATCCGCGGGCTCCCGGAGGCCGTTCGCGCCGGCCTTCGAGTCCCATCCGGCCAATGCACGGACATCGAAACCAAGCGTTTATAGGAGCCGTCGCGTTTGATTGCGTGTTGAGCGCGGGCGGCGATCTACCGTTCAGCGTCCTCGCGAGCGCGTTCGAGAGGATGGAGGAGATAACCAGCAGGAACGCCCTCACAGACATGCTGATAGATCTGTTCAAGAAGGCCCCTCCGGAGCTTCTGGACGAGATAGTCTACCTCATGCAGGGGAAGCTCTACCCCGACTTCGTGGGCGTGGAGCTGGGGGTGGGCGAGAAGCTGTTGCTCAGGGCGATCGCGCTGGCGTCCGGGCTTCCGCAGGAAGCCGTGGAGGATCTCTACAAGAAGTCGGGGGACGTCGGCGCGGCGGCGGAGGAGGCCGAGAGGATGAGGAAACAGGTCGTGCTGTTCCGCGAACCGCTGACCGTACGCCGCGTCTACACGACGCTCGAGCGCATCGCCAGGGCCACCGGCGAGGGCGCCCAGGACATGAAGGTGAAGCTCCTGGCCAGCCTGTTCAACGACGCGGAGCCGCTCGAGGCCCGCTACCTCGCGAGGATCGTCATGGGGAGGCTCAGGCTGGGCGTCGCGGACTACACGGTGCTGGACGCGCTGGCGGTGGCGTTCGGCGGCACCAAGGAGGCGAGGGAGATCGTGGAGAGGGCCTATAACATCTCGAGCGATCTGGGGCTGGTGGCCAGGACGATCGCCACCCAGGGGCTCGAGGGCCTGAAGTCGATAAAGATCGTCGTCGGCAGGCCGATAAGGCCCATGCTCGCCGAGAGGCTCAGCAGCCCGAAGGAGATACTGGAGAAGATAGGTGGAAGGGCCGCCGCCGAGTACAAATTCGACGGTGAGCGCATGCAGATCCACAGGAACGGCGACAGCGTGGCGATCTTCTCCAGGAGGCTCGAGAACATAACCTCCCACTACCCCGACGTCGTGGAGATAGTCAAGGTAGGGCTGAAGTCCAAGGAGGCGATAGTCGAGGGCGAGGGCGTGGCGTTCGACGCCGATACGGGCGACTTCCTCCCGTTCCAGGAGCTCATGCACAGGAGGCGCAAGTACGGGGTTGAGAAGGCGATGGAGGAGTACCCCGTCTCCCTCTACCTGTTCGACGTCATATATGCGGACGGCGTCGACTACACGACGAGGCCCTACCTGGAGCGCAGGAGGAAGCTCGAGGAGATCGTCGAGGTCGGGGACCGCATAAACGTGGCCCCAATGGTGATGACGTCCGACCCGGAGGAGATGGAGCGCTTCATGATGGAGGCCATTGAGAAGGGCTGCGAGGGCCTGGTCGTCAAGGACCCCGACAGCGTCTACAGGGCCGGCGCCAGGGAATGGTCGTGGATCAAGCTGAAGCGCGAGTACAGGAGCGAGATGACGGACACCGTGGACCTGGTGATAGTGGGCGCGTTCCACGGCAGGGGGAAGAGGGCCGGGCTCTACGGCGCGTACCTGTTGGCCGCGTACGACAAGGACTCGGACACCTTCAAGACGGTTTGCAAGGTCGGGACCGGCTTCACGGACGAGGACCTCAAGTACTTCCACGACCTCCTCCAGCAGTACGTAATGGATCACCGCCACCCGCGCGTCGACTCCAAGATGGAGGCCGACGTCTGGTTCGTCCCTCAGGTGGTGATAGAGGTGCTGGCCGCCGAGATAACGCTCAGCCCCATACACACTGCGGCCTGGGGCGTCATAAGGCCCGGCGCCGGCCTGGCACTGAGGTTCCCGAGGTACACTGGCAAGCTCAGGACCGATAAGGGGCCTGAGGACGCCACCACCGTGGCGGAGCTCGTGGAGATGTACAGGAGCCAGATAAAGAAGATAGAGGAGACGCCCTCAGAGGGCTCCTGACGGATGTCCGAGGGGACGAGGAGGGCCGTAAGGACCGCCCTGGCCTCCAACCTAGCCCTCCTCGCGCTGAAGGTGTTGGTGACCGCGATCACGGGGAGCTCCGTGATGTTCGCCGAGTCTCTGCACTCCTTGATGGACACCATCAACCAGCTGTTCCTGGCCATCGGGATGAGGCTCAGCTCGGGCGGCAGGAGCCGCGCCTTCCCGTTCGGCCGCGGCAGGGAGCAGTTCTTCTGGTCGTTCGTCGCCGCGATGAGCACCGCGACCCTCTCGAGCGCCTTCTCGATCATGGAGGGGGTCGAGAAGCTGATCTACGGCGAGGAGCTCCGGGACCTGTGGGTGGCCTTCGTAGTGATCTTCGCGGGCCTCGCCCTGGAGGGGGCCGCGCTGAGGGTCAGCTTCGAATCGTTCGAGCGGGCCAGGCGCTCCGAGGGGTTCCGCAGTAGGCTTGACTACGTTCGCAACACTAGGAACACGACGCTCCTGGCCGCGCTGTTCGAGGACGTAGCGTCTGTCTCCGGGCTCCTGGTGGCGCTCGCCGCGCTGGCGATGGCCTGGCTGACGGGCGACGCCGTCTACGACGCCGCCGGGTCGATAGCGATCGGGGCCATACTGGCCGCTTTCGGGTTGCTCCTCGCGAGGGAGGCCAGGGGCCTGCTCATAGGCGAGGGGCTCTCGCGCTCCGAGCTGGAGCGCGTGATCGAGGTCGTGTCGTCGCACCCGGCGGTCGCGAAGGTGATAGACGTGAGCGGCACGTTCCTGGGCGTGGACTCGGCCATACTCGGCGTCGAGGTGAACTTCAGGGACGGCATGACCACCGACGAGATAGAGGGCGCGGTGAACGAGATCGAGTCCATGATCAGGCGCGTGTTCCCGCAGGCGAAGTACGTGTACATAGAGGCGGAGGAGCTTAGCGCTCGCCGAGCATCCTGAGGTACTCCAGCGCCCTCCTGGCCGGGTCCCGGCTCCTCGTGATGTCCCTCCCCACTATTATCACGTCGGCCCCGTATCCTAGGGCTTCCCCTGCGGCCTCCAGGTCTATGCCGCCGGCCACGGCGACCCTGAACCCGGCGCCCTTGAGGAGCCCCACGTACGACCACCTCCTCTCGCGCCTCGACGATTCCTCGTCTATGCCCCTGTGTATGACCACGACGTCCGCCCCCTTGGCCTTATCGATCAGCGTCGAGGGGTCCTCCAGCCCTATTGAGTCCACGAAGGAGAGGATCCCCCTCCTCCTGCACTCCTCTATGAAGGAGCGCACGGTCTCCCTGGGCGCCGCCCCGCTCACGACCGCTGCGTCGGCCCCCGCGCCCGCCGCCATCGAAACCTCCAGCTCGGCCGTGTCCATCGTCTTCAGGTCCGCCACCACCGGGGACCCGGGAGCGATCCCCGATATCCTGGTGATCACGGAGATCCCCTCGCCCTTTATGAGCGGGGTCCCAGCCTCGAGGAAAAGCGATGGCCCCGAGAGGTCCGCGAGCGATCTAACCACGGCCTCCGCCTCCCTCCACGACGTGAAGTCGAGCGCCACCTGCAGGGATGGGAACTTCGCCGCCCTGGCCACGCGGGGGGAGATCGCCCGGCCGCTAAAATAGTTGTCCGCGCCTCGTCGCGCTCTATAGGAGTCCCCCGATCTACATAGAAAATTGGGCAAGAATTTATATGCGGCCATACCCTAAAGACCCGAGAAGCCGTTGTCTGCGGAGCCTACCCGCGCCAGGGGTGATGCGCCATGAGCTTTTACATGGGCGAGACTGAGTTGCAGATGCGCAGACGCCTACTGGTGACGTTGCAGGACATGACCAGGAGGCTCCTGGACGCCACCAGATCCCTCGTGTCGATGTACGACTCGATCGCCTCCGGCTCGGACAGCGAGGCCGAGGCCCGGAGGTCCGAGATATCGAAGGCGATAGGGGACGTCGAGGCCTACAGGAGGTCGCTCGTCAGGCAACTGAGCGAGGTGGGGGCCATGCTGATAAACAGGGAGGACGTCCTGAGGACCGCGTTCATGCTGGAGGAGATCGCTAGCTACCTGGACAGCCTGGCGTTCCGCCTCTACGCGGGTAGGCAATACCTGTCGGGGCTGGGAACACTCGGTGATCGCCTGAGGGACATGCTCAACCAGACGCTCAACGCGGTCACCAGGCTCAACGACCTGAGCCGGATGCTCCAGGTGAACCCCGGGAAGGTCAGCGAGCTGGCCACGCTCGTCGAGCGCGAGGAGAAGAACATGGACGGGCTATACAGGGACGTGCTCGTGGAGAGCCTCGCGAGGATAAAGGACTTCAAACAGCTGCTGGTCTACAGGGATCTCGTGGAGAGGATAGAGAAGGTGGCCGACCTCTCCCTCAGCACCTCGGAGATGTTGATGATAGTCGCGCTGAGGCTATGAGCGGCCCCGCGAAGGGCGTTCTGCTGGGCGATCGCGTGCTCGTCTGGGACAGGGAGGACGCCAGGCGCCTCTTCTCAGAGGGCTTCTTCGGCAAGCCGCTCGGAGTCCCGAAGCCCAAGGGCCTCGACTTCGACGAACCCCTGGTCCTGGACCTCCTCGAGGCTCGCTACCTCGTCGAGAGGGGCCGCCTGGAGCTTGTGGACAGCAGGGGGAGGAGGGTGGGGCCGGTCGAGCTGAAGAGGAGGTGCAGGGCATCGGACGAGCGCTTCGAGGAGAAGTACAGGGTCTACAGGGACCTGAGGGACTCGGGGTACGTCGTGAGCGCCGGCATAAAGTTCGGCAGCGACTTCGCGGTGTACGAGAGGGGACCCGGGATAGACCACGCGCCCTTCCTGGTGCACGTGCTGAGGCCCGACAGCCCCGTCACGGCCAACTACATAATATTGGCGGGGAGGCTCGCGACCTCCGTCAGGAAGAAGTTCGTCCTGGCGGTGGTGGGCAGGAAGCGCATCAGATACCTCGGGTTCGAGTGGTGGAGGCCCTAGGCGGTCTTCCCCTCCAGAAGGCGCCAGTAGCCCTCGTCGCCCGCTATCGTCGATTGCTCTTCATCCACCCTCCTGACCACGCGGTCGAAGTCGGCCCTCAAGGCCTCGGCGAGCTCCCTGGCCGCCGGGCCCAGCAGCTGGGGCCTGTCGGGCAGCCCCGCCCTCCCTATGCTGGCGGTCGAGAGGAGCCACATTGCGACCTCGCGCTCGTCCGGCGGCTCGTCCGGCGGCCTCCCCCCGTTCGACCACCACAGGGTCCTCGCTATGCCGTAGGACAGCACGCGGAGCACCTTGCCGCGGTACTCGGCGAGCAGGGCGTCCTCCTCCCGCAGTATCGACTGCACGCTGGAGGCCGGGTCGGGGCCCCCAAGCCAGCTCCTGAGGGCCGCCTGGACGAACCTAGGGGACATGGCGGGCCTCAGCGACCAGTGGACGTAGACCAGGGAGGAAGCGTAAAGGCTCCCGAGCACCGCGGACATGAAGGCCTTCGCCGCGTCGTCGGGGATCCTGGCCCTGCGGCTCCCCACGATCTCCGCCGCCTCCTCCGGGTCCAGCGGGTCCGTGGCGAGGGGGAGTCCTCCGTCCGATATCCACGGCACGCTCCACACCTCCTCGCCCATGACGCCCGCCTCCGCGACGCGCGAGACCTTGACCAGCTCCACGCGTGGCAGGAGCCCCCTGGCGTGCAGCTCCTTTATCACCCTGTAGCTCGACGCGCACGTCGGGTGGTAATAGAGGCGCATCCCGCCGGACCCCTGCGCCCGACATTATTTTCCTTAACGAAACCTCCGATACCGGCCAGATGAGGGCCTCGGGTGGGGCGCGGCCTCCGCGCCCCACCCGGCCCAAATCCCGCTCGAGGACAGCGCCGGGACGTAAATGTAGATCCTGGTCCCGCCGT
>CAYFJD010000064.1:0-5780 GCA_964343285.1 uncultured Nitrososphaerales archaeon | reverse complement strand
CAGCTCGGGTCCCCATCCGATACGGCATGCATCAGAACGCTTATAAAAAGCCAGGCGCCAGTGAAGGGCGCCGCCGTAGCTCAGCCTGGTAGAGCGGCTGGCTGTTAATGCCAGCAGAGACCAGTAGGTCGCCCGTTCGAGTCGGGCCGGCGGCGCCACCGATGCATCATCCGTTCAGGCACCGGGTCGCCTAGGCCGCTTTAGGCGCGGCCCTCACGGGACCTCGGCCATCAACCAGGGCCCTGGGCGCCGTCGCCTGGACTGCCCAGGGATCACCTGCCCAGCTTATCGGGCAGGTACTTGTCAACTATGTACGTAAGGCCGTACTTGGCGAACGCCTCCTGCTCCGACTTCCTGCGGTGCTTCAGGAAGGCCTCTATCTGGGACCTCCAGGGCTCCCCCGAGTACCTGGGATCGTCCGAGAGCTCGCGCAGCCTCTTCACGTCGGCGTCCGTCAGCTTGTCGTAGGGCAACTTATACTTCATTATGTCCGTGGCCCAGACCCCTATCCAGGAGGCGTCTGGTACGTTGAGCTGCGTTATGTGCGCCGCGCTGGCGGACCCGGATATTATCACCATCGCTATGTGCATCCCCCAGGGGTCGCCGTCGGTCAATATGTAGACGGGCAGGTTGAGCTCGTTCCTGAGGCGCCTGAGTAGGTACCTGGTCGCCCTCGGCGCCTGGCCGGCCGTGTTCACCAGTATCGCCTTGAAGCGCTCGTGGACCTTCTCCTCGATGAACCTTGTGAAGAGGCCCCCCTTCTCTATGGCTATCACCATCTCGGCGTCCGTCTCCACGAAGTCCGCCGTCGTTAGCGCCGGCCCTATCATGACCCCGTCCGGGTGGGACGAGAGGTCGAGCCTCCTGCCCTCGTAACCCGGGGTGTTGTACTCTATGATCAGCCTCCCGAATATCGAGCTCCTCTCCTCCGGGTATATGTTGAACTCCTCCCTCGCCATGCCGAGGAGGGCCTCCAGCTCCTCTATCCTCTCGTCCGATTCGTCCTGGTCCTCGAACTCGACGTTGTAGGCCTGTGCGGAGTAGAAGACGTCCCTCAGCGTGGAGGTCTTGTGGGAGGTGCTCAGGATCTTGGAGAAGTAGGCGAGCCATATCAACTGCGTGAAGGCCCTTAGGTGCTTCACGTTCCTCGTGGTCCTCACCAGCTTCTTGGGCCCCAGGACGTACTGGCGGAGCCTCTCATCGTATATTATATTATCCACGCTCCTGTCCGGTATCTCCAGCGTGGGGTACTCGCCGCGCTCCATCTGCCCGTAGACCAGCTCGCCGAGCTCCCTGAGCCTGGAGGCGACGTCCCCCGAGCCGTTAACCGCTCTGCGCCTCTTCAACGCTCTGCTCAGCCCCCTTCGGTATTAATACGTCGTACCTCGGCAGCCTCCTGCGCTCCGCCAGCTCCGCCGCGAACTTCGCTATGAGGGACATGTACTTGGAGTAGACGTTCGCCCTGCGCGCCACCCCGATCATCCTCTCCTTCCTGCTGAGGTAGTTCCTGAGCTTCCCGAACGCCCCCCTGAGCGCCAGCCGTATCTCCCTCTCGATCTCCGGCCTGTCGGCTATGTATTCCTTGCCGATCGTCTTGTACGGTATCTTCGTGGAGACCACGTGGACTATCACGCCCACCGGATCCTCCTGTTTGACGCGGTAGGAGCGCAGGTCCATGGAGCTCAGGACCTTCCACGTGACGTCGCTGGACTCGTCGTAGAGGAGGGGTATCCTGTTGGCGAACCTGAAGACCGTGATGCCCGGCTTCAGCTTGGGGCCCCCGTAGGCCACCGCGGCCTCCACGACGAAGGGGTGGCCCTCGTACGCCCTGGGCTTCCTCGTGACGGTGGCGCAGAACTCCGGGTTCAACAGCCTGCGGACGCCCGCCTCGAGGAGCTCCGGCCCGAGCGTGGAGAGGTGGGTGACGTCGGGCGGGAGGAACCCCTCATAGCTCCTGAGGGCCGTGGCCAGCTGCGTCAGCTCCCGCTCCCCGAGCGACCTGGGGTCCGAGGAGGGGTCC
The DNA here is from genome assembly GCA_964343285.1 of uncultured Nitrososphaerales archaeon. Taxonomy (GTDB): domain Archaea; phylum Thermoproteota; class Nitrososphaeria; order Conexivisphaerales; family Conexivisphaeraceae; genus Conexivisphaera. The sequence goes on along the minus strand of CAYFJD010000064.1, from coordinate 3,760 downwards.
AAACCCGCGTAGCGCAGGAACGCCTCCGCGGTCCTGGGGCCGACCCTCTGGAAGTTCTCGGTCATGAACCTGAGCAGGTCCCCGCCCTTCCACTGCCTGATCATCTTCCTCAGCGTCTCCACGTCCACGCCGGACGGGTGGGGCAGCATCTCCCTAGGCGGCTTGGGCATGCGGTCCACGACCCTCTCGAAGACCATCTGGCGGCCGCGCGGATCCCTGAAGGTTATCGAGGCGTAGGGGGCGGCCATCGCCGTCTGCTCGAGGTAGCTCATGACCTTCTGCTCCGCCTTCGGGTAGTCGCCCAGGATCGTGACCCTCACGAGCGTGCCCCTCCAGCCGTACGCCCTCCCCTCGTACCTCCTGAGCACTATCGGGCGGTTCCTCTCTATGTCCACCTTCATCAGCAAGCCGTGGTATCGTCTCCCGGTCGTCGAGCTGGCCACGAACGACGGTTTCCCCGTCGTCGCCTGGGCGTAGAGGAGGGTCATCGTGGCGCCCATGCCGAAGACGCCGCGCGACTGCTTGATGCTGAACTTGTTGCCGTAGAAGATGCGCCCGAACGCGTCCGGCAGGTTGCCCGCCGGAACCCCCACCCCGTTGTCCTGCACGGTGATTGCGTAGAACCTGGGCTCCTCCTGGGGTCCCTCCTCGTCTACCTCTATGGACACGAGGAGATCCGGCAGTATCCCGGCTGATTCGCACGAGTCGAGCGAGTTCTCCACCAGCTCCTTCAGGGAGAAGTAGACGGCGCGCGCCGGGTTGGTGAACCCGGCCAGGTCCCTGTTCCTGTAGAAGAACTCGCTCGGGGATATCTCGTTGAACCCCATTGGTACCCCCCTCCTTCCCGGGGGCGGGCCTCCCGCGCTCCCCGGGCTCCTCCCAGAGCTTCATCCTCTCCATCCTCATCATCGCCCTCATCCCCTCCAGCTTCTCGTAGACGACCTTGTGCATGCGGCCGGACGCGAGCTCCCTGACGGCCTCCTCCGCCGCCTTCACCTGTTCGGCCGTCCCTATTATGGCGACGAAGCGGCCGTAGACCGATATATAGGTATCGGTCAGCTCCTCTATTACGCGCCTGGCCCTCCCCTTCTCGCCTATTATCCTCCCCTTGATCCTGGTCATATCGTCCCTCGAGCGGCCCGCGTACTCCCTCAGGTCGACCACCTTGAGCGTGTTCCCCGGCTCCAGGAGCCTGGACGCCCTCTCGTAGGAGAATCCGTAGCCGATCGCCTCGACTATCAACCTCGCGGTGGGCACGTCGGACTCCTCGGGCGGGTCGCCCGCCAGTATCTCTACGTCGCCGGTGTTGCTGTCCACCTTCAGCTTCACGCCGCACTCCTGCTCTATTTTGGCCTTGGTGGATCCCCCCTTACCTATCAGCGCCCCTATCCTATCCTTGGGCAGCCTAACCACCACGCCGCGCTCCGGCGTCAAGCCAGCACCTCCCCTATGACCTCGTCGGGGCTCCTCACCTGCACCCCGCGCTGCTCGAAGAACCTGGTGACGTTCTCGACGTCCCTCCTGAGGAACTCCAGCGCCATCGGGTGCGTCACGTCGACGGAGCTGCCGAAGTCGAAGAGGACTATTTCGCCTTTCCACTTGAATACGTTGTATTCCGAGAGGTCCGCGTGCACCAGGGACGCCCTCTTCCAGAGGACCTTGACATAGTCCACTATTATGTCGTAATCGCGCGGCTCGACCTCGGAGTCCGCCAGGAGCGGGGCCGGCCTCCCCCCCTCGCCTATGAACTCCATGAGGAGCACGTTGCCCTTTACGGCGATGGGCGCCGGCACCTTCACGCCGGCCTCGTGGGCCTGCTTGAGGTTCACGTACTCCTTCCTCGCCCAGACCTCCGCCAGCCCGTGAGGGCTGCGCTTGATGGACGCGAAGCGGGGGTCGCCCTCTATATACATGAACCTGCGTTTGAACTGGGAGGTCACGGTATAATATATTTTGACGGCTATTGAGGCGCCCGAGGGCGCCACCCCCCAGTACACGCGCGCCTCCTTCCCGGTCTTCACCACGCCCTTTATCGATTCCAGGTAACCTCCCTTCATCAGGGAGTAGACGAACATGAGGGTCCTGGAGTCGAATACGTCCTCTACTACCTTGTAGTCGTCCGCGTCCTTTATCTTGAACTTATCCCTGCGCTCGCGCCTCAGGAGCTCCCTGAAGGCCCTCTCCGAGGCGCGGTCCTCCTCGTCCTCGGACATCCCTACACGTCCTGGGGTAGGTAGCCCTTCTGTTTAAGGAGATCAGCCTGGGGTATGGTGTACCTCCAGAGGATGTCGCAGCGGTCGTCCTGGAACTCCCAGGGGGCCACGAGGACCACGTCGTTCTCCCTTATCCATATGCGCCTCTTCAGCTTCCCCCTGATCCTGCCCACGCGCACCTTGCCGTCGGCGCACTTGACCAATATGTGGTCGCTGCCCAGCAGCTTCACAACCCTTCCTAGCATCTCGTTCGGCCCCGGCAGGACCAGCTCCTTCAGTTCCTCCTCGCTTATCACCTTGCGTTTGCCCACAGCCGGCGCACGACCCCCTTAATTAAAAAGATATCCTCGCTTCAGCAGTGCACCTCAGGGGGCCGTCGACGCGACGGACCCTCAGAAGGGGCTCATCGCGAGGCGGACGTGGTCCAAGGTCGGCGCGAGCCCCGTTAACCTCCTGCCTCCCCAGGACAGGAAGAAGAGCGCGAGCCTGAGGGCGTCCGCGACGCACGCGGGGTCGAGGGCGCGGCAGGTCCCCGCCTGCTTCCTCCTCACGAACCTGTACGCCGCCCTGAAGACCGAGAACCTCCTCCTCAGTTCGTCCTCGTAGCGCCTCAGATCCGGCGCGCCGGGCGCGTCCTCCAGCAGGCGCCTCGCCAGCACCTCCGCGGACTCCACGCTGGGGAGGATCCCCTCCCCCAATATCGGGAGGACCGCGCCCGCGGCCTCGCCCACCGCGCTTACCCCGGGCGCCGTCAAGGGGCTCAGGACCCCGGGAGGGGATATCCTGATCGGCCTCCCCTCCCTATAGATAACGTCGTCGGGCGGATGCCTTTCCAGGAACTCCGAGAGGTAATCCAGGTGCCTGTGGTGGAGATCCCCCGCCCCGACGAAGAACTCGCCCCCGCCGAGCGGGAAGTACCAGAGGTAACCCGAGTACCTCGGGAACGGCTTGACGTAGAAGTCCTCCATCGGCGGGTTGCGGTAGCGCACCCGCAGCTGGTAGGCGGGCAGCGCGAAGTCCGTCCCCGGGCGCGCGGGCCCGAGGACCGCCCTGTGCACGCCGCTCGCGTCCACAACGAGCTTCGGCGGCGGGCTCGGCACCCCCCTGACGCGCACCGGGTACCTGACCCTGAACTTCCTCGCGAGCTCCCTGATGAGGGCGGGTTTGTTGAACGTGGCCAGGCCGCGCGTCGGCACGCGGTGAACCTCGTCCCCCACGTCCACGTAGACCCCGTCCGCGTACCTCAACAGGTATTCGTCGATGTCCACGTCCACCGAGCGGAGGTATCCGCGGATGCCCTCCACGCTCGTGGCCCAGGCGCAGGTGGAGCGGTACTTGTCCAGGTCCTGCGATTCGACCCCCTCCACGTCCACCCCGGAGAGGGCCAGCCTGGCCCCCAGGTAGGAGCCCGCCACCCCGGTTCCGACCACCAGCACGTCGGCCACGCCCCCTCGAGCGCCGCGTCCTCTTTAATCGGTTGCGCTGGCAGTGCGGATATTGGTCAGATAAGACCACCTCCCACCGACGAAAGCGCTGGTATGCCCCCT
>CAYFJD010000063.1:0-6197 GCA_964343285.1 uncultured Nitrososphaerales archaeon | reverse complement strand
GACTCCACGTGAAGTATCATGAGCGGGAGAGGGAGCCTGATGTCTATGGCCCCCGGCACGGGGCAGTCCACCATGCAGGCGCCGCAGTGCCAGCACTCCTCCGGGTAGGCCACGACCGGGACCTTCCCGGGCCCGTCCCACCTGAACACGTCCAGCGGGCACTCGTCGTAGCAGATGCCGCACCCGGTGCACTTGTTGGCCTCTATGACGGGGGGCATTAACCTGTGCATAGAATATTGGTGGTAATAACTTTATTTCACAACCCGATCCTACGCCCGCCCAGCTCTAGTAGATCCCATCGCTTACCCACTATTCGCCCAGCGCCGCCCGAGGCCTCCGGTGGAATGCTGACCAGACAATAAGATGAAGCTGGAAGGACGGCCCCCGCGAACCCTCTAGCTTTCGCTGAGGCCCTTATTCCGTCCAACGCCTATCGGTGGATCCGCTACGGTTAAATAAAGGCGCCCTGCGACGTATTAACGTGCCGACCCACGGGAGCATCACCAAGGCGGGGAAGGTGAGGAGCCAGACCCCCAAGATACCGCCCAAACCCAAGACCTACCCCGTGCCCAGGGTGAGCCTCAGGGGTAAGTACAGGAAGAGGTTCGAGCTGGGCAGGAAGCCCGGCCAGGTCTGGATGGTGCCCCGCTGAGCAGCGGCTGAGGTTGCTCGTCGCGGTCGCGTCGAGGAACCCCGTGAAGATAAAAGCCGTGGAGCTCGCGTTCTCGTCGGCCTTCACGGGAGACGTATCAGTAAGGTCCGTCGAAACCCCTCCAGGGTTGAACCCCCAGCCCCTGTCGCTCGACGATACCGTAGGGGGAGCTGAGGCGAGAGCCTCCTGGGCCTGCGGGTCCGCGCCGGGGGCCGCCTACTGCGTGGGCATAGAGTCGGGGCTGATGAGGATCGGCGCCGAATGGTACGCGATAACCGTTGCGGCGGTGCGCTCGGGGGACGGCAGGTCGTCCCTCGGCATCGGCCCGGCCTACCAGTTGCCCAGGAGGGTTTCCGAGCTCGTGATGTCCGAGGGGCTGGAGCTCGAGGGGGCGATGGAGCGCCTCTACGGAAGGAGAGGCCTCGGGGAACAGGAGGGGGCCGTGGGCATGTTCTCCAGGGGCCTGTCGAGCAGGCTGGAGCTCTGCCTTCAAGCGGTCAAGATGGCGCTGTTGCCCTTCATATCCCCGGGGGATTACGGCCGAAGGCGCTTGGCCATGTAGGGTCCCAGCCTGTCGTAGCCCAGCCTCCTATAGTACTCCCGGGTCCCCACGGCGCTCGTGACAAGGATCTCCTCGAGGCCCCACTCGTCGCGCGCCACGCGCTCCGCCTCCTCCATCAACGCCCTCCCTATGCCCCTGTGCTGCCACCCGCCGTCGTCGCGGTCGCCGACGTCGACCTCCGAGCCGTAGACCCTCAGCTCGCGGACGAGCGCCACGCCCTTTCCGGCCACCTCGGGCCTGTGGGCGAGGGGGGAGGGGCGCCTCAGGCGAAGGAATCCGGCCACGCGCCCATCCTCGTCCTCCATCGAGAGGAAGACCTCCAGGCCGCCCGAGGCGGCGTACTCCCTCCTGGCCAAACCGAAGCGGTGTAGCTCGGAGGGGTCCACGCCGGCCCTTCCGACCTCGCGGCACCTGATCTCCGTGCACCTGAGACCCCTCCTGGCGATCTCCTTCAGCGCCAGGTCCCTGAGGCCGGTCGTCCTGGGCCCGGCCACGACGGCGTAGGGCGGTATCTCCCTCTGGACCCTCATGACCCTGACCCACGGCGGCAGGGAGCTGAGGACGCGGACCAGCAGCTCCAGCACTTCCCCCTCGCTGCAGGGTTTGTAGAGGCCCCTCTCGTACATCCTTTGAAGGGGCGTCCCCCTCAGCACCAGCGTGGGGTATATCTTCAGCATGTCGGGCCTATAGGACTCGTCCTCGAAGAGCCTGAGCAGATCGCCCACGTCGTCCTCCAGCGTCCTCCCGGGCAAGCACGGCATCATGTGGACCCCGACCTTGAGGCCGGCGTCCTTCGCCACCCTGATGGCCCTCCTGACCTCCGCCACCCCGTGCCCCCTGCCTATCCTGAGCAGGGTGCGATCGTCCAGCGACTGCACGCCTATCTCCACCCTGGTCACGCCGTAGCTCAACATGAGGTCGACGTGGCGTTCGGTGCAGAAGTCCGGCCTCGTCTCGACCGTCAGCCCGACGCACCTGTGGGCGCTTTTCTCGTTCTCGGACATCGCCTCCTCGAGGCTGGAGGCCCGGCGGCCGTTAAGGCCCTCGAAGATCCCCTTGATGAAGTCGACCTGGTAGCTCGGCGGATAGTAGAGGAAAGTCCCGCCCACCACTATCACCTCCACCTTGCTCGTCGGGTGCCCAAGGCGCTCGAGCGTGGAGATGCGCTCCTCCACCTGGGCCCTCGGATCGTACCCGGATCTGGAGGCCTGGATCACCGATGGCGACTCCCTCACGTAGGACTTGGGGGTCCCCTCCCGCGGCCCGCCGGGGCAATATATGCACCTGGCGTTCGGCGGGCAGTCGTAGGGCATGGCCGCCACGGTCACGGTCACTATCCCGGAGAGCCTCCGGGAGGGCCTCGACGCCACGAGCCTCCTCGCCCTGCCCCTCAGGAGCGCCGCGAGCTCCGAGTTCGACGGAACCCTGTCGAGCGAGTACTTCCTGGCCACCTCCAGCTTCAGGCGCTCCAGCTTCTCCCTCCTCAACTCGCCCGAGGCCGCCATCCTCTCCACTTCCAGCGCGAGCTCCACGAGCGCAGCCCTGTACGGCTCCTCGCCCAGCGGGCCGGGCACGCGGCGGCCAATCGCGGCGCGCTCCATAAAATTTTACACGGCCGGCGCGCGGCCCCACTCCGCTCCGGACGGCCCGCCCGGCCCCCGAGCGGCCATCCGCGCCGCTTTTATACGGAGGCCGCGGCTGCGAGGGGGCGTGGAGGACGCGTTCCAGGGGTACAGGGGCCGCGCGCGCGAACTGCTCCAGGGCGCCGATGCCCGTGTGGGCGATGAGGTGGAGCTGTCGCTCGTCGACGGCGGGGTCATCTCGGGCGTGATCATGCCCCGCTACGAGTACGCGGACGACGAGCACGTGACGGTCAAGCTGAGGAACGGGTACAACGTGGGGATATCCGTATCGAGGATATCGGGGATCCGCGTGGTGGGGAGGGCGCGGCTGGAGCCGGCCCCGGCCGAACCGGCGCAGCCGGCCGGCCGGCCCAGGGGCGACGTCCTGATAATCGGCACCGGGGGGACGATCGCCAGCAGGATCGACTACAGGACGGGCGCCGTCACGCCGGTCTTCAGGCCGGAGGACCTGTACTCTAGGATCCCCGGCCTCGAGGAGGTGGCCGCCCTCGAGACGGAGCTCCTCTTCAACATACTGAGCGAGAACATGACCCCGGACCACTGGGCGGCGATAGCCGAGCGCGTGGGGAGGGCCGTGGCCGACGGTTATCGGGGGGTGGTCATAACGCACGGGACGGACACCATGCACTACACCGCCGCGGCCCTCAGCTTCGCGCTAGAGGGCCTGCCGATCCCCGTCGTCCTGGTGGGGGCGCAGAGGTCCTCCGACAGGCCATCCTCGGACGCGTTCACGAACCTGAAGGGCGCCGTGCTCGTCGCGTCCCGCGGCGACTTCAGCGGGGTCTACGTGGCGATGCACCGCAACCTGTCGGACCGCGAGATCGCGGTGCACAAGGGCGTCAGGGTCAGGAAGAACCACACCAGCAGAAGGGACGCGTTCGAGTCCGTGAACTCGAGGCTGGCGGCGGTCGTCGACCTGGGAAGCATGGAGATAAGGAAGGTCGAGGAGCTCCCCCCGCGCGGGGACCCGGGCTCGCTCAAGGTCAAGGCGCGCTTCGACAGGAGGGCCTTCCTCCTGAAGTACTTCCCGGGAATGGACGGCGGCGTAATAGACGCGCTGGTGGACGCCGGGTACAGGGCCCTGATATTGGAGGGAACGGGGCTCGGGCACGTCGGTTCGCAGGTCCACGACAACATAAGGAGGGCGGTGGAGAAGGGGGTTTTCGTGGGGATGACGTCGCAGTGCCTATGGGGGAGCGTCAGGATGACGGTCTACGAGACCGGGAGGGACCTCCTGAGGATCGGCGTGACGCCGCTGGGGGACATGTTGCCGGAGGTGGCGCTCGTCAAGGCGATGTGGCTCCTGGGGCAGGGGGCCGGCGCCGAGGAACTGAGGGCGCTCATGCCCCTGAACCTGAGGGGGGAGATCTCGGAGAGGAGGTACATAGAGGATGAAGGCGACCGAGGCCGCGCCTGACTACAGGTCGCTCGGCGTCAAGGTCGGGATAGAGCTGCACAGGCAGCTGGACGTGGGCGGTAAGCTGTTCTGCGGCTGCAGCACCGCCAGGGAGGAGGGCTCCAGGTCCTTCAGGCGCACGCTGCTACCCTCGGAGAGCGAGCTGGGCGAGGTCGACCCGGCCGCGAGGTTCGAGGCCGCCCGCGGCATGGAGTTCGAATACTTCTACGGGGACTCGAGCAGCTGCCTCGTGGAGGCCGACGAGGAACCCCCGCACGACGTGAACAGGAGGGCGCTCGAGGCGGCCATCACGGTGGCGCTGCTGCTCGGGTCCACGGTCGTGGACGAGGTGCACGTCATGAGGAAGATAGTGATAGACGGCTCGAACACGACCGGGTTCCAGAGGACCATGCTGATCGCGATGGGCGGCTCCCTCAAGTACGAGGGGGGATCGGTGGGCGTCCTCACCGTGACCCTTGAGGAGGACGCCGCCAGGAACCTGGGGTCCGAGGGCAGGGTCAAGAGGTACGGGCTGGACAGGCTCGGGATACCGCTCGTGGAGGTCTCCCTGGCGCCCATGGAGGTGAGCTCCGCGCAGGAGGTTGTGAGGGCGGCCGCGGCGCTCGGCAGGCTCCTCAAGTCCACGGGGATGGTCGCCAGGGGCATAGGCACCGTGCGCCAGGACCTGAACATATCCATAGAGGGGAGCGGGATAGTCGAGGTCAAGGGGGTTCAGGAGCTCCCGCTGATAGCCAAGGTGGTGGACTTCGAGGTCAGGCGCCTCAGCTGGCTCAAGGAGGTGTCGGCGGAGCTCCGGAGGAGGGGGGTGAGGCCCGAGTCCGCCGCCGGGGAAATAGTGGACGTGACCGACGCGCTGTCGCGCGTGAAGGGCGGCTTCGTCGGGAAGTCTATCGCCAAGGGGGCCCGCGCCCTCGCCATCCTGGCGAGGGGCTACCGCGGGCTCCTCGGGTCGGAGCCCTACGAGGGCGTGCGCGTGGGCCGCGACCTGGCGGCCATAGCCAACGCCTTCGGCCTGGGCGGCGTGATACATTCGGACGAGCTCCCGGGCTACGGCGTGGACGAGGGCGCGGTGGAGGAGATCCGCGCGTCCCTGGCGGCGGGCCCGGACGACGCGTTCGTCGTGGCGCTGGGCGACGCCGAAGTGGCCAGGCGCGCCCTGGAGGCCATAGCCGAGAGGTTGAGGGACCTGGTTTCCGGCCCGCCCTCGGAGACCCGCGCGCCGACCCCGGACGGCAAGACCAAGTACATGAGGCCGCGCCCCGGGGCCGCCAGGATGTACCCGGAGACGGACCTGCCCCCCATACCGATAACCAGGGAGATGATCGAGAGGATAAAGGGGAACCTACCGCCGCCCTGGGACGAGCAGGTGGCGGAGCTCGCCTCCAGGTACGGCCTCAGCCGGAAGCTCGCGGACGAGCTGCTGGACTCCGAGCGCTACGGGCTTTTCCTCGAGGCGGTGAAGATGGGCGTGAGGCCGTCCGTCGCCGCCGCGATAATCGTCGAGACGATGGTCAGCCTGCGCAGGGAGGGCCTGGACGTGGACTCCATACCGGACGAGCAGCTGGAGCGGCTGTTCCGCGCGATAGCGTCCGGCAGGATAGCGAAGGAGGCGGCGCCCGACGTCCTGAGGGCCGTGGCGTCGGGGCGCGCGGGGGACGTTGACTCGGCCATCGAGGCGCTCGGGCTCGCGGCGCTCGACGAGGCCGCGCTCGCGGCCATAGTGGAGGAGGTCCTGGACCGCAACAGGGAACTGATAGCCGAGCGCGGCGAGAGGGCCCTGGGCCCGCTGATGGGCGAGGTCATGTCGAAGGTGAGGGGGAGGGTCGACGGGGCCAAGGTAAACGAGATCCTGAGGTCGAAGCTGAAGGAGAGGCTGGGCCGCGCCCTTTGAAAACGCCGGGAAAAATTTTTCCGCCACTTAAT
>CAYFJD010000062.1:0-6328 GCA_964343285.1 uncultured Nitrososphaerales archaeon | reverse complement strand
GGGCGGGGGCGAGGGCCGTGAAGGTCCGCGTGCTCTCCTCGCCGAGGTCCTCCTTCCCGAGCCTCTACGCCCCGCCGGCAATCGTCCTGGAGTTCTACGGGCTCATGAGGGCCGCCTCGCTCCAGGTGAGGAGGCTGGCCGAGGTCCTGGGCAACTCCATGGACGAGCTGATGAGGGCGGACGGGGAGCCCGCCACGATAGGCGAGTTCCTGAGGGGCAGGAAGGTCGTGGTGTACACAGGCTGGTACGGGGAGCCGCTGGCGGCCAGGTTCTCGGCGATGTTGAACGAGTACGCCAAGACCAGGTGCTACACGGCGGTCGCGCCGGAGCTGGCGCACAACGAGATAGAGGCGCTGGACGGGACGGAGGCCATCGTGACCATCAGGGACGAGGCGGGGGAGGACGTGGAGCTGAGGGCCGCGCTGGACTCCGTGGAGGAGCTGGCCGGGGAGAGGGGGTCGGCGCTCCTCAGGGTGGAGCTGCCAGGCGAGGAGTGCCTCGTGAGGTACGGGTACGGGGTGGCGCTCCTGGACCTCGCCGCGCTGGAGCTGGCCAGGAGGAGGGGGGTCAAGGACCCCTACGGGACCCCGAACATATCGGCGTACAAGGAGAGGCTGCGCGGCAGGCTAGGGCGCTAGGCGCGGCGGACCTCCAGGGCGCTCCTGGCCATCTCCTCCATCTTGGCTCTGGGGTCGGGGGAGCGCACCACCGCGCTGGACACGAGGACTCCCATCGCGCCCAGCTCGAGCGCGGCCCTGACGTCCTCCCCGCCCGTTATGCCGGCGCCGCAGAGAACCCCCACGTCCGCCGAGGCGGAGCGGACGGCCTCGACGCCCCTCGAGACGACCTCCGGCGCCACGCGCGAGACCGCGCGGCCGGTGCCTATGAGCTCAGGCGGCTCTATGGCTATGTAGTCGGGGGAGAACCGGGCGAGGCGGGCGGCCTCCTCCGGGGTGGCCGCGCACACCACGCTGATGAGCCCGAGGGCCCTCATGCGCGCCACCAGCCTGCCCACGACCTCCTCGGGCAGGCGGTGCTCGCTGTGGTTGATTATGCTGCCGGCCGCCCCGGACGCGGCGACGGACTCGGGGGGCACGAACCCGGTCGTGTTCAGGGGCTCCACGTCGTCCACGTGCTGCGCGAGCACCGGTATGGAGACGGAGCGGGCCACGTACATCAGGGCGACCTGCGGCGGCGCCACCATTATCGGGACGCCCGTCCTGCGCGAGACCTCCTCCGCCGCCCTCGCTATTCGCAGCGCGCCCTCCCCCAGGGCCTCCCCGTAGTTCTTGAGGTTGACCACCAGGAGGGGGCGGTCGTCCCGCCGCGGCGGGCTCACACCTGCGGCCTCCTTCCTATCTCCTTGCCCGGCGAGAACCTCCCCTCGAGCGACTTCAGGACCTCGGGGAGGGTCGTGTACTCCATCTCCTCCGGGCCCAGCCTGGCCGGCATGAAGGGGCCGTGCCTCCTCATGTAGTCGGCTATCTCCATCGCCTTTGCCCTCGTGTAGTCGAAGGCGACGTCGTCGAAGAGGTCGACGGGGCCCACCAGCTTCCCGTCGCTCAGCTGGAACCCGAGCGACACGACCCTGGGCGGCCCGTCGAACCTCGTGCACTGCGAGTACCTCAGGGGGACCGGCGTCAGCGGGCCCACGTGGGACCCGCGCATCCAACCGGCGACCAGGTGGGGGAACGAGAACGGCTCCAGTATCTCGCCGACGGCCGGGAAGCCCGCCTGGGCCCTCACGAAGGCCACCGGGTCGTCCTTGCCCACGTACCTGCCGGCTATCAGGTTCAGCCTCGTCGTGCTGGCGACGGCCGCCACCTCGCCGTCGTACCTGCGCCACACGCTGTGGATCGCGTACCTTCCGGTCGTGCCAAGGAGGGCGAGGATGTCGTAGGACTCCTCCGGCGCCTTCAGGTCCACGAACCTGTCCTCCACCATGTCGAGTATCCTGAAGACGAAGCCCGCCTTCAGCTTCGGGTCTATCACGAGGCCGGCGGTGTTGAAGGGATCCGCGAAGATCCTGTAGAATGGCAGGTTCCACGCGCCCGGCTCCGTCTTGTCCGCCATGAAGACGACCACGGGCTCGCTCGGCCTCTCCTCGAACTCCGCCTCGGCGACCCCGGGGCCCAGCCCCCTGACATTCCCGGAGAAGGCCTCGGAGAGGAGGTCCTGGCCGGCGGCGTAGAGCTTAAGGGGCTTAGAGACCTCGTCCGTGACCCTCTTGAACGTGTTCCAGGCCAGCGTGTGTATCTCGGGGTTGTCCACGCCCTTCCTGTGGGTCATTATCAGTTGCAGGTCGTCGCCGGCGTTCGCCACGTGGTAGTCCAGTATCAGGCCGCCCGCCTTCGCCTCCTGGAGCTCCCTCTCGGCCACCTCTATCTGCTTGGGGTGAACCCTGTGATGCCCGGCGATGCTCCCCACGTCGGCCTTTATGACCGAAAGGGTTACCTTCAAACCGCCCGGTATCGGGGCCTCCCGGTTTAATAGTTTCCCCGCCGGCCTCTAATCTCGGGGGATGCCCCGTCCGAGGGCGCCCAGCCTGGCCGCGAAGAATACGATATGACCCTGTTATTACATATAAAAGGAAGCTATTTGTATCAGATGTGGCGCTCGAGCACTATCTCTATGCTGCTGACGTTGCTCTTGGTGCCGGTCTGCTGGTTCTCCACCTGCTCGGTCCCTATGCGTATGTCCTTGACCTCGACGTCCTTGAGGAACCTGTTCTTCAATATCTGGGACACGTCGACCGCCTTGCTTATGGCCATCCCCCTGGCCTTCAGGACCACCTGGTTTTGGCCGTTCTGGAACAGGGTGAGGACGGCCAACACGTAGTTCATCGGCGGCTTCTTGCCGACCAGAACCACATTTGACGGTTGGGACTGCGAGGACATGGCACTACACCTTGGCTCTTGGGGGTGATGAGCCCCCCTTAAATACGTTGTGGTCCGCGGGACATCGGTCGGACAGCCCAGGTCGACGACGGCGCGGGTACGCCCCTACCTGACCGATGCCCGCGGCGCGGATGAGCCCGTCTCCCCCGCGCGGCGGCCATGCCGCCGTCGGCCGCTACTCGATGTCCAGCAGCCCGTCGGGTCCGACCGACACCCTGTAGGTCCTCAGCGGAACCCTTACCTCCTCCTGTTCGCACGGGACATCGGGTTTTATCTGCGGCGGCTCGACCATCTGGCCGGTCCTCACGTCGTACTTAGCGCCGTGCGCCGGGCAGACGGCGATGGTTCCCCGCGCCTCGGAGAGGAGGGCGCAACCCATGTGCGCGCACACCGCGTCCATTCCGTAGTAATTGTCGCCGTCCCTGACCACGAGGACGGGCCTTCCCTTGAACCATATCAAAATGGAGTCCCTGCCCTCGAAGGAGTGCACGTGTATGCGCACCTTCACGACGCTCCCCCGGAGGGCCGCCGCTTTAAGGTTAACATCGAGGCGCCCGCGGCATATATTCCGAGTACATAAGGCAAATAATAATGGGGGCGGTCCGGGGATCCGGTGCCTGGTTGGTTGGACCTGGAGGGCCCGCTGGGGCGCAGGGTGATCGAGGCGGCGGAGTCCAGGGGCATGGACCCGGCCCAGTACATAGCCTTCCTCCTGGAGAGGTCGACTCCCCCCGCGAGGAGGGACCTGCTGCCCCTGAAGTACAAGGTGGAGATCGCGATGGCCGTCTCCCGCGCCGCCCTGGAGTCCTTCGGGAAGGTCGCCGTCGTCTGGAGCGGCGGCAAGGACAGCACGGTGGTGCTCCACATGTTCGGGGAGGCCTCCCGCGCCGCGTCCAAGGGGTACGACGTGGTCTTCATAGATCACTACATGCACTTCGAGGAGACGCTGGATTTCGTGGAGAGGGTGGCATCCGAGTGGGGCCTCAGGCTGATAATGAAGGGGAACGAGCGGCTCAGGGGATATAAGTACGGGGACGAGGTGGACGTGGACGAACTGGACGAGAGGGACGCCGAGGAGCTCCTGAGGATAGGCTACACGGCGAGGACCTTCCGCTTCTCGCTCGACAACGTGGCCGCCAACCACCTGCTCAAGACCGTGCCCCTGAAGGAGGCCGTGAGGGAGAACGGATACGAGGCGGTGGCGGTGGGGATAAGGTGGGACGAGAACCCGGCCAGGGCCGGCGAGACGTTCTTCAGCGGGCGCCGCGACCCCGTGCACATCAGGGTGCACCCAATACTGCCCTTCACCGAGAGGGACGTCTGGGACTACACGCTCTCCAGGGGTCTGCCGGTGAACCCCCTGTACGCGAGGGGCTACCGCAGCATAGACGACAAGTACGAGACGAGGCCCTCCGGCGACAGGCCGGCGTGGGAGCAGGACCTGGAGGGTACCCCGGAGAGGGTGGGGAGGGCCCAGGACAAGGAGGGCATCATGGAGCTCCTGCGCCGCTACGGCTACATGTGAGGTGGGAGGATGCGCAGGCCGAACGTCGCCCTGATAATAGTGGATTCCCTCAGGAAGGACCACTCGGGCGGCCTGGACTCCCTGCTGGAGCTGGGCTTCGTGAAGTACGAGAACGCCGTGGCCCCCGCGCCGTGGACCCTCCCCAGCCACGTGAGCATCTTCACCGGGCTCTACCCGAGCGCGCACGGCGTGCACGAGGCCTACGGGGACTCGCCGGGGCTGGACGAGGTGGCGAGGGAGAGGATGGCCAGGCTCGGCCACGGGATAGCGGGCGAGCTGATGGAGGAGGGGTACGAGGTCCACTTCCTCACCGCCAACCTCTTCGTGACGCCCCACTACGGGTTCCAGAGGTACACGAGGCACCTGACCGCCTCGCCGTACCTGCCGGAGGCCCTGGACTGGGAGGAGTTCTCCAGGCTGAACGGGGTCCTCGTGGGCGGCGGGAACTACGTCGCGATCGCCAGGGAGTTCCTCGGGATGGGGAGGGCCGGGCTGCTGGGGCGCGCCATCCTGAGGGGGATGAAGCTGAGGATGGGGATAGGGCTGCGGGAGAAGGGATCAGAGGCCATCCTCAGGGCGCTCCGGGCGCTGAGGCCCGTCGAGCCCTACATGCTGTTCGTAAACCTCATGGAGGCGCACGAGCCCTACACGCCGGCCGACCTGGACGGGAGGGTGAGCGCGGAGGCGGCGTTCAGCGCCATCTTCAAGGGCGAGGTCCCCCGGGGCGTGGCGGCCGCGTGGAGGAGGCAGTACCCGAGGCACGCCGGATACGCGGTCGAGCGCGCCCTGGAGGTCGTCCGCGCCCTGGGTCCCCGGCTCGACGACACGCTCGTGATAGTCACGTCGGACCACGGCCAGCTGCTCGGCGACGGCGGGATAGGCCACGGCTACTTCCTGTCGGACGACCTGCTCATGGTCCCGCTCTACGTCAGGTGGCCGTCCTGGGCTAGGGCTTTGAGGCAGAGGGGGCTCTACGTCAGCCTCTCGCAGCTGCCCTCGATCATACGCGCCGCCATGGGGGACGGCGCCGCGGGCGTAGGGACGGACGTGGCCCTGGCGGAGAGCTTCGGCCCCATATCCATGCCCGCCGGTTGGAGGTCCAGGCTAACGCGCCGCGCGCTCCGCGAGGCCTTCAGCCACAGGGTGAGGGTCTACCTCAGGGGAGGGCGCTTCACCTACAACCTGGGCGCGGACCGCCTGGAGGAGTCGACCGGCGTGGGGGCCGCCGAGGCGGCGGAGCTGGCCCGCGACCTCCTCGGATCGGCGTCCCCAGAGGAGCTGCGGGTCAGCGCGCGAGGCCGATGGCCCGCGCGAGGCGCGGGGAACCGCGGCGCGCGGCCAGGGCCACGAGGGCGGTTATCCCGATCACCGCGGCCAGGAACGCGTCCATGCCCGCCCTGAAGCCGGCCAGGGCCACGAGGGCGGTCCCCAGAGAGGACGCGAGGAACTCCCCGGCCCCCATCGCGGCGTTGAGGGCGACGTACGACTCGAGCTCCCTGCCCTCCGAGGACTCGAAGGTGGTCGCGTATATCAGCGGCATCTGGACGCCGTGACCTATCCCTATCAACGAGGTGGCCACGCAGTACTGCGCGGCGCCCCTCGCGGCCGAGAGGAGCAGGACGCCGACGGAGGCGACCGCGGCCGAGAGGTAGAGCGCGGGCCGCCTCTCCAGGTCCAGCAGCGGTAGGACGAGCCTGATCGACAGCGAGGCCGCCGCCGCCAGGAGCATGCCCGCTATCGCCGTGGGGACGCTCAGCCCTATCGCCTTCACCGCGAAGACCTCGGCGTAGCTCGTGGCGAGCGGCCATATCGCCGAGGCGAGGACGTTCATGGAAAGCACCTCCTGCAGCTCCTCCTTGAGCAGCGGGCCCAGCACCCCGGCGAGCGTCCCCCTCCCGCCCAGCGC
>CAYFJD010000061.1:0-6354 GCA_964343285.1 uncultured Nitrososphaerales archaeon | reverse complement strand
TCGGAAAGTCGGCGGCAAACCTTTATTAACGGAGATTGGGGGCCATTCCACGCCGTAGTTGCCTGCCGGGCCAAAGCACGAGAAGGTTTGGTTAACGGTGTACGCTCCTCCTTACTTCGGGGGGAGCCCTGTAGCGACCATACCGGCCACGCGCCCGGAGGCGGCCATAGGGCGCGTGGTCGAGGTCACGCTGTACGACCTCCTCAAGCTTGATCCGTCCCAGTACGTCATAAAGCTGTACTTCCAGATCGAAAAGGTGGATGGGAACAACGCCTACACGCGGTACAAGGGACACGAGTACACGGTGGAGTACCTGAACAGCCTGATAAGGCGCGGCACGTCCATGGTCAACTTGATACACGATTACAGGACCAAGGACGGGCTTGACATCAGGGTGTACGTCGTCGCCTTCACGCAGTACCGCATAAACACCTCGCGCAAGCACGCGATAAGGATGATAGCGCACAACGTGCTCCAGGCGCGCATCCCCGAGATGACCCTGGGACAGTACGCGCAGGAGGCGGTCCTGGGCAAGCTCGCGTCCGAGATCTACAACGAGGCCAAGAAGATCGCGGTGCTCAGGCACGTCGGGATAAAGAAGACGAAGCTGCTGACCAAGTTGGAGGACAGGCCCCCGTTGGAGCTCCCGTACCAGGTCCAGGGAGGGCCGGCCCCGCAGGAGCCCGCCGCGCCCGGGTGAATCACTTCCTCTGCGCCGTCGCCACGATCTTTATCACGTCGCGATCCTTCAGCACGTAGTCCGCCCCGACGCGCATCCTCCGCCGCACGTCCACCGCGTAGAGGAAGGTCTCGCCGAGCTCCGTGTGGATCCTGTAGGCGAGGTCCCTCGCGCTGGATCCCCTGCGCATCAAATACGCGTCTGGTAGCACGCGCCCGTCCTTGTCGGACAGCCTTTCCTCGTCCTCCACGGGATAAACCAGTATCATGTCCAGGAGCTCGAAGACCGCGGCGTTCAGCGCCTGCTGGACGCCCGTCCCCCCGTACACCTTGAGGACCCTATCCCTTATATAATCGAGCGCCTTCCTCTGCTCGGGGCTCAGGGGGGCCCCCTCGACCTCCTCGAAGTCCCCGTCCCCCGGCTTGTACCTTATGAGCCCCTGCCTCGCCGCCTTCCTGAGCACGAGCTCGGAGAGCGCGGACGTCGGGATCACCTTCAGGCCGGACCCGCGGAGCCTCTCCAAGTTCCTCGCGGCCGAGGGCAAGTCCGCCTTGTTCGCCGCTATGAGCATGGGCTTGGCGACGGCGCGCAGCTCGTGCACGAACTCGTCGAGGTGGTTGGACCAGGCGTGGGGCGGCCTGCCCAGCAACCCCAACCTCTCCAGCGCCCTCTTAAGGTCCATCGAGGTAACCCCGAGGCCGCTGAGCCGCCTCTCCAGCTCGTTCAGCGCCTCCTTGGAGTCCTGGATCCTGGTGATGCGCGGCCAGTCCTTCTCGACGATGCCCTTCATCCACAGCTCGTACTCGCGCGCCACGAACTCGACGTCCACCAATGGGTCGTGCGATCCGGGCTCCACGATCCTTCCCTCCTCGTCCGTCGAGCCGGACGCGTCGACCACGTGTATTATCGCGTCGGCCCTCCTCACGTCGTCGAGGAACTTGTTCCCCAGGCCGAGCCCCCTCGACGCGCCGGGTATCAGTCCCGCCACGTCTATGAGCTTGATCGGCACGTACCTGATCCCGTCTACGCACATCGAATTGACCGGGTTATCCCTGACGCCGAGCTCCCTGCACACGCAAGGGGAGGAGACGTACGCCACGCCCACGTTGGGCTCCACGGTGGTGAAGGGATAGTTGGCTATGGCGACGTCGACCAGCGTCGCGGCGGAGAAGAACGTCGACTTGCCGCTGTTCGGCTTCCCTATGAGCCCTATCGACACCTGCTCCATCCCCGTCACCGGGCGATGGGGCCGGCGGATCCAGGCCCTTAAATCGGTTCCCGGCGTTGCGCGCCTGGGCCCGGGCCGCCGCTAGCTAAAAATATGCGGGGGGATCAGTGCCCCGCGGCTTGACCGTGAAGGTGCTGATAACGGACGAGGTGGACGAGTCCGGCATAGAGATGTTGCGCGGGGCCGGCTTCGAGGTGAACTATTCCCCGGGCATGGGCAAGGAGGAGCTCCTGAGGGTCGTGGACCAGTATCACGTGCTGATCGTCAGGAGCAGGACGAAGGTCACGAAGGAGGTCATAGAGCGCGGGCGCAACCTGGTCGTAATAGGGAGGTCCGGCGTCGGGCTGGACAACATAGACGTCGAGGCGGCCCGCGCGCGGGGGATAGAGGTGGTGAACTCGCCGGAGGCCCTGACCAACTCGACCGCCGAGCTGGCCCTCGGGCTGATGATAGCGGCGGCGAGGAAGATAGCCTACGCCCACCAACAGCTGAGCTCCGGGAGGTGGGCGAAGGAGGAGTCGATGGGCTACGAGCTGTACGGCAAGACCCTCGGGATAATCGGGTTCGGAAGGATAGGGAGGAGGCTGGCCGAGATCGCCCGCTGCCTGGGGATGGACGTGCTGGCGTACGACATAGTGAGCCCGCCTAAGGAGGTGTTGGAGAGGACCGGCGCGAGGATGGTCGACCTGGAGGAGCTCTTCGCGAAGTCCGACTTCATATCCATACACGTCACCCTGACGCCCCAGAGCAGGGGGATGATAGGCGAGCCCCTCCTGAGGAAGGCCAAGAGGAACGCGATAATCGTGAATACCTCGAGGGGCGACGTGATAGACACCGAGGCCCTGATAAAGGCGCTGGAATCGGGCTGGATAGCTGGCGCCGCGCTGGACGTCTACGATAGGGAGCCGCCCGAGCAGGGCTCGAAGCTCCTCTCGCTCCCCAACGTCGTCCACACGCCCCACATAGGGGCGCAGACCTACGAGGCCCAGAGGAAGTCCATAACTATGCTGGCCGAAAAGATAATAAACATAGTTAGGTCGAAGGGTCTAAGCTGACGGGACATGGGGTTGTATCAGCGGCTGAACGAGACGTGGCACGAGCTCTACTCCGAGAGGCCCCAGGAACTGAAGGAGAAGTTGATAGAGTGGAGGAGGGAGCCCAGGGTCCTGCGCGTGGACAGGCCGACCCGCCTCGATAAGGCCAGGAGGCTGGGCTACAGGGCAAAGCAGGGCGTGGTGGTGGTCCGCGTCAGGGTCCCGAAGGGAGGGATGAGGAGGAAGAGGCCGAACTCCGGCAGGCGCCAGAAGGCCCTCGGAACCGTCAAGATAAAGGGCAACTACAGCTCCAAGGAGGTGGCCGAGAGCAGGGCCAAGAGGGCCTTCCCGAACCTGGAGGTCCTCGGATCCTACTACTTGGCGGAGGACGGCAGGTACTACTGGTACGAGGTCGTAATGGTCGATCCCCATCACCCGTCGATAGCGAACGACGTTAAGTTCAGGAAGGCCCTCGGCTCAAGGATGGGTTGAAATGCGCGCCGCTCTCCCGGCGCACGAACGCGCCCTCCTCAAGGCCGTATACGTGGGAGGCCTGAAGGGGGCGCGCACGGACGCCAAGGCGATATCGGATGAGCTGGGGCTGCCGGAGGACCTCGTCTCCGGCTGGCTCTCGTCCCTCGAGTCCAGGGGGCTCGTCCGCGGGGGCCCCTCGGGCTACTCGCTGGCGGACGCCGGCAGGTCGGCGATAACCGTGGTCCTGACCGGGGGGGTCTTCGACATCATACACCCGGGCCACGTACACACGCTGAGGGCGGCCTCGGCGCTGGGGGACGTCCTCGTAGTCGTGGTCGCGCGGGACGTCACGGTGGAGAGGAACAAGGGTCGCCCTCCCCTCCACGACGAGAACCTGAGGCTCATGCTCGTCTCCGCGCTTAAGCCCGTGGACGTCGCGGTGCTCGGCAGCACGAAGGACATCATGGACACGGTGGAGCTCGTCCGGCCCGACGTCATAGCCCTGGGCTACGACCAGATCCACAGCGAGGAATCCCTGCTCAGGGCCGGGGAGTCCAGGGGGCTCAAGTTCAGGGTGGTGAGGCTCGACAGCCCCTATCCCGACATAAAGACGAGCTCGATAAGGTCCAAGCTAGGCATCCGACCGCGCCTGGCGGCACCTCACGCTGGCCTCCGTCAGCACCCTCATCGCGTCGTCCAGCACGATCTTCGCCGCGTCGATCTTCCTCTTTATCCCGGGGGCGGTCCTGTCGTAGACCGCCATGTGGGCGACCTTCGAATATATGTCGTCAGCGACCCTCAATATCCTCTCCGCCTCCTCCAGCTCCCCGGCGCGGACGCGGTCGTAGATCAGCCTGCGGCACTCGCCGATCGCGTCCAGGAGGCCGAGCACGTACGACCTGGGATCCACGCCGAGCTCGCCCGCGCCCCTTATGTCCCTGTCGAACGCTATGTCGTAGAAGACGCTGGCCTCCACGTACTCGGCCTCCACGGGCAGCACGTACCTCAGGAGATCCGCCTCGGCCCTGTTCCTCATGTCCCTCAGGACCCTCTCCGCCTCCCCCAGCTTCTCCCGCGCCCTTTCCTCGTCCCCGGCCTGCACGCTCGCGATGGCCCTCCTTATGGCCAGCATCGCGTCCCTGCCCTCCTTCAGGAGGGCCTCCCTGGCCTCCTCCGCCTCCCTGAGCTCCTCCTCCACCTTATCTATCAGCGCGGGATCCAGCGCGTGCATGGCTCCTCCAGCTCAGAAGGTTATGCTCCTCTCCTCCGAGCCGGATCTCCTGATGATGAGGACGTCGACGCCGTCCCCGCTGGCGGTGTCGCGCAATATCGCGGATTTTATGGCGCGCACGGCCAGGTCCACCGCCGCCTCCGCGTCCATCCCGTCCTTGTAGCCCGCCTCCAACACGCTTATCGCGGTCTCCGCCCCTGTCCCCACCGCCGCGTACTTGTCCGGTATGACGGATCCGAGGGGGTCCAGCACGTAGATCTCGGCCTCCCCCTCGCCCCCCACGCCGCCCACGATCACCTGGGTGAGCATCGGGGTCAACCTCTGCTCGTACATTATTATCCCCATCAGCTTGGCGACCGACCTGGGGGTTGCCGGCCTCGACTCGTCCACCTCCTTCAACTTGACCAGGGACTGCACGTACTTGACCAGGACCTGCATGTCCCCTATCATGCCGGCGAACGCCGCGCCGACGTTGTCGGATATGCGGAAGACCTTCTTCCCGCTCCTGCTGACTATGAAGTTGCCGTAGGCGAAGCGCTTCTCGGCCGCCACGAGCGCCCCGTCGCCGAACGCTATACCGACGGCCGTCGCTCCCGGTATTATGGATTCTATCCCCATACGTTCCATTGCCCCTCAATTGGAAATATTAATGGTTTGCTCGCTGCGCGGGCTAACGTTATAAACTGCGGCCGTCGAGCGCACCCGTGCGCACGGGGATATTCGTGGGCAGGTTCCAGCCCTTCCACAAGGGCCACCTCGAGGCCGTCAAGTACGCGCTCACCAAGGTGGATCGCCTGGTGATAGTCATAGGGAGCGCGCAGAAGAACTACGAGCCGCGCAACCCCTTCACGCTGGGCGAGAGGGTGGAGATGATCTGGAGGGTGCTGAAGGCGGAGGGGCTGCTGGATCGCGTCCTCATGGTTCCCGTGCAGGACGTGGAGAACCACGCGACGTGGGTGAGGTCCGTGGAGGTATCAACCCCGAGGTTCTCCTGCGTGTTCTCCAACGACCCCCTCACCCTGGAGCTCTTCAGGGCCGAGGGCTACGAGACCGTCGAGGTGCCCCTGCTGAACCGCCCGCTCTACATGGCGACCGAGGTGAGGCAGCGCATGGCCAGCGGCGGAAACTGGGAGGACCTGGTGCCGCCCCAGGTCGCCGAGTACCTGAAGGAGATAGGGGGACCGGAGAGGGTGAGGCGCCTGCTCGGCACGGCGTGACGGTCGCGACATCGGGCAACCTGTCCAGCAGCTGTTCGGGCGCTGCCGGCGGCCCGCCGCATCCCTAGAACGCCGCCCCGACCGTGTGGGAGCCCGCGATTCCGTTATACGCTGGTTGCGCGATCGCGCCGCGTGGACGAAGTGCTCCTGTTCATGGGGATACCAATGATCGCGGTGCACGCCGCCATGGCTGCGCTGGGCTTCCGCGGCAGATCGGTCGCCAGGGGCATCGGAATACCTGTTGCCGCGTATGAGATCCTGTACTACGCGGCTGCCCTGTCGACCGTGAGCCCTCCGCCGGCCCTGGCCATACCCTTGTACGCGTTCGCCGTCGTGCACTTCGCCGGCGGGGCCGCTTACATCGCGGGGCGGCCGAGGGTTCCGCGCGGCATCTCGGCGCGCGCGGACCTGCTGGTGTATTACGCCGCATATGAGCTCGTCGAGCTGGCATTTTTGGCGATCCTCTCGGCCTACATATTGGGGCTCCGATG
>CAYFJD010000060.1:0-6435 GCA_964343285.1 uncultured Nitrososphaerales archaeon | reverse complement strand
CGACGCGAGGACGATTCCCTTCGAGCGCATCGGAACGTTTTAGATTCGGCGCCCGGCTATGCGGCCGGCTCCCGGATGATGGGCCCGAGGGAGATGAACGCGGTGCGCAAGAGGGGCCGCCCCGGATCCATAAAGGTGGGGCTGATCTACCCGTCCACCTACGAGGCCTCGCTCGCCAGCCTGGCCTACCAGTCCATGTACTACTATTTGAATTCCCTTCCCGAGTTCGTGGCCGAGAGGTTCACGTACGACCGCGGCCCGGTGGGCCTGGACTGGGGCAGCAGGCTTTCGTCCATGGACGCGCTGATAGCGAGCGTCCACTACGAGCTGGACTACGCGAACATGGTGGAGATGCTCCTGAGGGCTGGGATAGAGCCGCTGAGGGAGAGGAGGTCCGGGCCGCCGCTGATCGTCGGGGGGCCGGCCGCGGCCGCCAACCCGATGCCGATCTCGGAGATAGCCGACCTAGTGGTCGTGGGGGACCTGGAGCCGTTGTTGCCTAGGCTGGCGGAGAAGCTCGCCGAGTCGCCCTCGAGGGCCGCCGAGGGGCTCGCGGGGCGCGACGGATTCTTCGGGGCCGGCGCGGGGCGCGTGCGCCTGGTCCGCGCGGGGGAGTTGCCGCTCGAGTTCCACCCCATAGCCCAGCTGCAGCCCATGGACGCGGAGCCCGTGTGGGGGAGGAGCCTCATCGTGGAATCCTCGAGGGGTTGCTCCAGGCTCTGCAAGTTCTGCATGGAGGGGAACATGTACTTCCCCGCGGTCCACAGGCCGCTGGACCAAATACTGCGGATAATCGAACTGGGGCTGCCGGCGAACCGCGTGGACCGCGTCACGTTCTACAGCCTCTCGTTCTTCGACCACCCGGACGCGGACTCCATACTGGACGCGGTATCGGAGCTGGGCGCCCAGGCGTCCCTGCCGTCCGTCCGCCTGGACTCCCTGGACGAGGAAAGGCTGCGCAGGATCGCCGGCCTGGGGCAGCGCACGCTGACGGTGGCGCCGGAGTCGGGCGCGTGCTGGCTCAGGAGGGCGCTCGGCAAACCGTGGCCAGAGGAGGCCCTCGTGGACGTGGCGTCCAAGGCGGCGGAGGCGGGCGTGGAGGCCCTCAAGCTGTATTACATGTTGGGCCTGCCGGGCGAGGGGCCGGACTCCGCCGAGGCGATAGCGCGCGAGGTGCTGAGGGTTAAGCGCGCGGCGCGCCTCAGGCTATCCGTCAGCGTCACCCCCTTCATGCCCAAACCGCACACGCCCCTCCAGTGGGCCGGGATGGAGGGTGAACGCGCCCTCGAGGGGAAGATCCGCGCGCTGGCCTCCGCCCTCAGGGCGGAGGGCGTGAAGTTCGACTTCTACAGCCCCAGGCTTGCGAGGGTGCAGACGGCGATAGCGAGGGGAGGGCCGGAGATGGCGTGCCCCCTCCTCAAGAGGGCCGGAGGGATCGCGTGGGGGCGCGCCTTCTCGGAGTGCGGGATAGACCTGGACGCGCGCACCTCGGAGCTGGACCGCGGCGGCGAAGCGCCCTGGGCCGTCGTCGAGCTCCCCCGCCCATTGGACGCCCTGCTGAGGGCGGCGGACGCCTACTGGGCGGAGCTGAGGGAGGGCAGGTGCCCCTAGTGCGTGGGCTATGCGGGCCCGCCGTCTCCGTGGAGCGGCTCAACTTATGTAGTCCATGCGGCCGGGGCGCGTCTCGCGGGACTCCTCCTCCTTCTTCGAGAGCTCCTCCATCATCGCCTTTATCGCCTTCTCGGTCTCGGCCGCCAGGGCGTCCAACCTGGAGTAGTCGACCTCTATCCCCGAGAGCTTCGCCAGGGACTTGAGGACCTCCTTGGAGCTGAGGGCGTCCATGTAGTATCCGGCCGTCTCCCCCAGCAGGCAGATACCGTCCATGTCCTTCAGGGCCGCCATCGCGAATATCAGGCCGTTCATCCCGTTTATCTCTCCCCCGTCCATCGTCTTCACGCCCGCCAGCCTGAGCCTCTCCAGGAGCTCGGGGCGCGTCGCCGTGCCGTGGACCGCCCTCTCCGTCGGCTCCCTGCCCAGTATGTAGGCCGCGAGGGAGTACACCTCCGCGACCCCGGCCTCCTTGGCCAGCTCCAGGGCCGCGTCTATCACCTCGTAGCTCGCCTCCACGTTGTCGAGCTGGGCCGGGCCGGTGAACAGGAGGACGGACTTGGAACCGGCCCTCGCGTGGTACAGCTGGAAGCGGGGGAGGTACGCCACGCCGTCGCTCTGTATGTAGATCTGGGGCGGGAAGGCGGGCGTGTAGATCTCGGCCACGAGGTCCGCGCGCAGCTCCAGTATCAGGTGATCGACGGCTAGCTTGCCCACCTGCCCGGCGCCCGGCACCGCCCCCACCAATATCTCCGCCCTGGGGATCTCCTTCGCGATCCTCCTGACGACCGCGTACACGCGGCGCATTGAAAGCCCCAGTTAATAAGTCAAGTCCCGCCTTCCTCGATCATGGCCGGGAGCTCCCCGAACGCGAACTCCAGGAGCTCCTGGGGGGTGGCGCGCCCGAACGCGGTTATCACGGAGTTGCGCGTCACGCCCACCGTCAGGCCGTTCCTGGACGGGAGGGAGACGACGACGTACCATATCTTGCCGTGCTCCAGGTACTCGTGGTAGAGCGCGGAGTCGCGGAGGGATTCGCCGTACAACGCCAGCACGTCCACGTTCGGGAGGTCGACCTGGTCGAAGTATATCACGCTGGCCCCCTCCATCGACGCCTCGAAGTACCCCCTGAACTTGGAGTGGTCGAGGCGCGCCTCCACGACGCCGCCGGGGATTCCGTATATTACGCGCGAGAGGTCGGAGGCCACCTCGTTCGCCAGGCGCTTCTTGGCCATGACGAGGAGGAGCTGGCGGCCCTCCTCGAACTTCACGTAGAACGGGACCTCCAGCGTCCGCACCGTCTTGACGATCTCGTCGCGCTTCCTGAATACCAGCGGCCGATCCTTGAGCACCGATGCCGACAGGAGGCCCGAGCTGTACTCGACGTTCCTTATCTCCTCCACCAGGACCTGGCCCGTCTTCGGATCCTCGCGCTCCACCCTGAAGTCCCTGAGCTTCTGGACGAGTATCTCCGGCTTCACGGGGCTCCTGAGCCTGAAGAGCTTCGCCGCCAGCGCCATCAGATGGGAGCCGGCCGGGCGAGATCTTAAGGATTGCCGCGCCGGGACGGCCTGTAGGGGTCGAGGAGCGGGTCCCTCGAGCCGTCGGCTATCTCGCGCGCGGCCCTCGAGGTCACCGCTGGCCCGACGCTGAAGCCGTAGTTCCCGAAGCCGTAGGCGTAGTACACGTTTTCGTAGCGCTGGCTCCACCCGACCACCGGCAGGCGGTCTGCCGTGTAGTCGAGGTAGGCGCCCCACTGCCTGAGGACGTTCATGTAGGCGAAGCCGGGGAAGAGCTTCACGGTTATCGTCGCCATGCGCTCCATCACGCGGAGGCTCTCCTCCACCGACATGTCCGGGTTGTCGACCCCCATGTCGTATATCGCCATGGCGAACTCCCTCCTGAGGGTCTGCGTGAACCTGTAGCCCTTGCGGTCGAGCGTTATTATCGGCCTGAAGGCGTATTTGTAGGGCTCCGTGACGGCGCCCCCTCCGAGGGCCACCCTCACGGGCACCGGGTCGTCGCCGAGCCTCGAGATCAGCCCTGGGCTGTAGGCGCCGGCGGCTATCACGAAGACGTCCGCCTCCGCCCTCTGCGACCCGTTCACCACGGCCGCCTTGACCCTGGAGCCGTTGGCCTCGAAACCGGTGACCTCCCTCCCCTTGAAGATCCTGCCGCCGTTGGAGCGCAATATCATCGACATGCCGTACGCGTACGGGAACGCCATGACCTTGTAGTCCTGGGTGGTCACGAACGCGGACGTGAAGGCGCGCTCGTCTATCCAGGGCAGGAGGGCATCCTTGACCTCAGATGGGCTCATCTCCTTGACCTCGGCGCCCGCGGAGCGCCACGACTCGGATTGGCGGGCCAGCTCGTCGCGGTCCCTCGGGGTCAGCGCTATGGACACGTGGGGCGCCCTCTCGCCCATGACGCCCAGCGGGTATCCTACCTCCTCCTTGAGCCTCCTGTCGAGCTCCTCCACGATCCTCGAGCTCTCCAGGGCCAGGGAGACGAGGCGGGGGTCGCGCTGCTGGATGCTGACGACGCCTATCGATCTCCCGGTGGTCCCGTACTCCGGGTACTTCGAGTCGTAGACCTCGACGTCGACCCCCCTCTCGGACAGCTCCATCCCTATCCTGATCCCTATGGCGCCCGCGCCTATCACGAGGACCTTCAAGCTCACACCTCCTCCACGCTCGGCCTCACGAAGACCGCCAGGGGGATCGGCTGGAGCGGGGATCTGACCTTGTAGCGCAGCTCGTCCATGTCGACGCTCACGCCCAGCTTCCTCATCTCCTCCACGTAGATCCTCTGCATCAGCGCCAGGCACCCCCTGCCCTGGCAGAACCCAGTGGTCGCCCCGCTGAAGCGGCGGTAGTTGTTTATGTCGGCGGCCTCCACGCCGAGGGCCCTTACCATGAGGCGGAACGCGTTCACCATGTCCTCCTGGGTCCTGTCCATGCACCTGCATACTATCGTGGGCTGCCTGGAGCTCAACGCTCCTTCACCTCCACGTGCTTCACGTCGAACGCGATCGACTGGGGGACGAGGACCCCGACCAGAACGGTCCCGTACTTGACGCTCTTGATGACGGAGAACACCTCCGCCTCCCCGAGCACCTTCCCCGCCCTGTCGAGCACCCTCACGACGTCCCCCTTCTTCGGCAGGGGGAGGAGCTCGTAGGGCACTATGACCAGCGAGTAGTTCTCGTAGCCGGGCCTCCTGAGGCTCTTCCTGCCGAAGTTGTAGTTGATCAGGCTTATCGCGAGGCCGGGGCAGGCCTGGGCGCAGAGGGTGCACCCGGTGCACGCGTCCCAGTCTAGCTGCGGTCTATCTATCATCGTCTTCATGGTTATGGCGCCGGTGGGGCAGGCGTCGCGGCACGGGGTGCACGGGATGTCCTCCAGGCAGTCTATTATCGGGAGGGCGACCGCCTTCTCGAGGACCTCGGGCGGCGGCAGCCTCCCCGCCTCGCGCAGCACCGCCAGCGTGACCACCCCGGACTCGAGCCCGGGCGTCCCCTCGAGCTCGGCCTCCTTCTCCTCGGACATCTTCATGCCGCCTCCTCCATGAGCACCTTGCTTATCCCGACCTTTATCCTCTTGTAGTCCGGGCTCTCCCTGAAGAGGTCGAGCCACTCCATGGCCTTCCTCCTCTCCTCCGCCATGGAATCCGTCCCCTTGCCGCTGCTGATGGCCGCGGATATGCCGGCTATCCTGCCCTCCATCATCGCCGTCGAGGCCTCCTCTATGCCGCTCGCGTCGCCGGCCACGTAAACCCCCCTCACGCTCGTCTCCATATATTTAGTGCGGTAGGGGACGTAACCCCCCAGCTCCGGCACGAACTTTATCCTGGCCCCGAGCTTCTCCAGGAGCTCGACGCTCGGCGAGAGCCCGACCGCCATCCATATCCCGTCGACCTTCACCTCCTTCTCGCTCCCCTCTATCGGCTTGAAGGACCTGTCGACCTGATAGATCACCGCGGACTCCACCGCGCCCTTCCCCACCGCCTCCTTTATCGTGTGCTCCATGAGGATGGGCATCTGCATCCTCCTTATCTTCGCGGCGTGCACGAGGTAGGCGGCGCTCTTCGGCAATATGTCTATGACCGCCTTCACCTTTATCCCGGCCTGCTTGGCCTGGTACGCGACTATGACGCCGACGTTCCCTGCCCCTATTATCATGACCTCGTCCGCGGGCTTTATGCCGAAGACGTTCATGAGCGTCTGCGCCGCCCCCGCGCCCATAACCCCGGGCAGGTCGTTCCCGGGGAACGCGAGCGTCCTCTCCATCGCGCCCGTTGCCACAAGCACCTTGTTGGCCCTCACCATCATGACCTTGTACTTGCCGACGCCCTCGGCCCTGACGGCCATCAGGACGCCCTCCGGCTTGTAGTAGCCCACGACCTGCGTCATGGGGTACAGCTCGACGTTCTCGTAGTCCTTGAGCCAGGAGACGAGGTTCCTGGCTATGTCGACGCCCCTCGTCCCCGCGAAGCTCTCCTTGGTGCCGAAGAACTTGTGCGTCTGCTTTATCAGCTGCCCGCCCGGGAACGGGGACTGGTCGAAGACCGCAATCCTCATCCCGGAGGGGGCCGCCGCCAGCGCGGCCGAGAGGCCGGCCGGCCCCGCGCCTATCACGGCGAAGTCGTAGTACACGTCCTGCCGCTCGACCTTGAGCTCGTACCTCGGGGTCGGGTACTCCGAGTCGTGCGGGTCCTCCGCCTCCACGATCATCCCGTCGTCCACGGGGGTTATGCAGGTCCTCACGTGCGGGACGCCGTCCACGCGCATCATGCACTGGGAGCACTTACCTATCATGCAGAAGG
>CAYFJD010000059.1:3627-6439 GCA_964343285.1 uncultured Nitrososphaerales archaeon | reverse complement strand
CGGCCTTTCGAGCCGTTGATCGCGGGTTCAAATCCCGCCCGGAGCATCCAGCCGTGCCACATTTAATAGCGCCGTCGCCGCACCTCACTGGGATGGCGCGGCGCATAGCTTTCTACGGCCTATCCTCGGAGCTCCGCAGGATCGCGGGCCGTCTATCGGGCTCCTGGGAGCTCTACTTCGTAGATGAGGTGCTGTGCGCCGCGTACAGGGCGACCGACGTCGGGCGCGTCCCGCAGCCCGATTCCCTGACGCCCATGATATCCCTGGAGGAGGCGGTCTCCTCCTCCTCCGAGGTCGTGTTCGCCCCGCGCTATAGGTCGATAGAGGACGCGGAGGCGCGGCTGCAGGAGATAAGGTCGCATCTGGAGGTCCTCCTGCCCTTCCTCAAGGGCAAGACGCTCGTGAACGCGTTGCCCGTCGGGCGCGGCGAGAACTCCCAGATGCTGGAGTTCATGTCGGCGAGGATGGGGGAACCCCCCGGCTACATCTACGCGCCGGTGGGGCCGGGGGGATCGATCAGGTACCTCGGCGCGCGCGACGAGGACGTCCCGGAGTGGCTTCTCAGGCTGGCGGACGGCGAGGTCCTAGGGGTGGAGGAGGCCGAGGCGGCGCACATAGATGGGGTGCTCTCTTCGATGATGCCGGCCCTGGTCAGGGGGGTCGTCGCGACGGGGCCGCCCGTCGGCTACCTGCGCGACGCCTTCTCGGGGATCCTAGAGTCCTTCCTCGTCGGCGCCAACGCGGACCCGGGAAGCTCGGCGTACAGCGTTTACACGCTGGTCCGCCGCACGTTCGACGAATACCTGCGCAGGCTGACGTCGTCGCTTAAGGACGCGATCAGGGAGAGCGGGATGAAGATAAGCAGGGCCAGGATAGCCGTCCTCTGGACCCCCGATGAGGACTCGGCGAGGGGGGAGGAGCTCTGGGCTTTCGAGAGGGTTAAGGAGGCGCTCACGTCCGCGTTCGTCGACGTCGCGTTCGTGAGGTCGGACAGGCCGCTCCAGCTGGAAAGGAGGGACGTGGTCCTCGTCGGCACGAGCGCCGACGAGGAGGCGCTCTCCAGGAGGAGGTTCGAAGGGCGCCTGGTTGCCAGGATGCTCTACCCTCGCCCGGAGATAGCGCGCGTCCAGCAGCGGTAAGTTAATTGGGCCCGGCGCCTCACCCGCGCCGTGAACCCCAGGGTAGCGGTGGTCGGCGTCGGGGGCTGGGGCAAGAACCACGTGCGCGTCCTCAAGGAGCTCGGGGCGCTGGCGGCCATCTGCGACGTGAACGAGGCGAGGCTCCGCGATTTCTCCAGCCGCTACGGAGTCCGCGGCTACCCGGACGTCGACGAGCTGATAGCGAAGGAGGACTTCGACGCCGCGGTCGTGGCCACCCCCACCTCGACCCACAGGGAGGTGGCCATGAAGCTGATAGGCGCGCACAAGCACGTGCTCGTAGAGAAGCCGCTGGCCCCCAGCGTCCGCGAGGCCGAGGACATCGTGGACGCGGCGGCGCGCGAGGGCGTGATACTGGCGGCTGGCTATATAGAGCGCTTCAACCCCGCCGTCGCGGCCCTCAAATCCATGATGGACTCCGGCAGGACCGGCGCCCCGCTCTTCGCCGAGTTCCACAGGGAGAACAGGAGGCCGACGCACATAGCGGACGTCGGCATACTCCACGACACGGCGGTCCACGATATAGATACGGCGAGGTGGCTCCTCGGCGAACCGCGCCGCGTCTACGCCAGGCTCTCCACGATAGTCGGCCCTAAGGAGGATTACGCGGTCGTGGTCCTCGAGTTCGAGGGGCCCAGGGTGGCCGTCATAACCGCCAACTGGATAACGCCCAAGAAGGAGAGGCGCATGACCGTGGTCTTCTCGGATGCGATAGCCACCGTGGACTTCGTCGCCATGAGGTTGACGCTCGACGACGACAAGGGGCGTTGGGAGCCCAGGATACAGGTCTGGGAGCCGCTGATGGCGGAGCTGGACGGGTTCGTGAAAGCTATAAGTGGATCCGGCGGGATGGTGGTCTCGGGTGCGGACGCCTTGAGGACTACGGCGTTGGCCGAGGCGGCCGAGCGCTCGGCCAGGCTGGGCGCCCCGATCGAGGTGTGATCCCATGAGCGTCGTGAACTACGTGGGGAAGAACGTGAAGATGGGCAGGAACGTGAAGATATGGCACTACGCGTACGTGGGGGACAACGTGGAGATCGGCGACGACGTGGTGATAGGCAGCCTCGCGCACGTGGACAGGGACGTGAAGATAGGTTCGGGTACCAGGATACAGGGCCTCGTGTACATACCCCCTTATACCGTCATAGGGAGGAACGTCTTCATAGGCCCCGCCGCGGTGTTCACGAACGACCCCTATCCTCCCAGCAGGAGGATGGTGGGGGTCACGGTGGAGGACGAGGCGGTCATAGGCGCGAGGAGCGTGATACTGGCGGGGGTCACCATCGGGAGGAGGAGCGTCGTGGCCATGGGGAGCGTGGTGGTCAGGGACGTGCCGCCGGAGGCGGTCGTGGCCGGCGTTCCGGCCCGGATAATATACTCTAGGGAGGAGTACGATCGGAAGCGCGCCGCTTGGGAGTCAGGAGCAGGCGAGCAGCCACGTCCCTGAGCCTCACATAGGAGTAGATCCACGCGCCCAGCACCACCGCGCCCGCGACCGCCTTCGCGACCTGCAGCTCCACGTAAACGATCCTGGGCCCGGGGACCTCCAGGGGTATCACCGCCACCGCCAACACATAAACGGCCGCCAGGAAGAGCGCCCAGGCGGCGGCTATCACCAGGATCAGCGTCGGCAACACCTCCCTGAGCCCCACGCG
>CAYFJD010000059.1:0-3527 GCA_964343285.1 uncultured Nitrososphaerales archaeon | reverse complement strand
CCGCTCGGCTCCACGACCCCGTGGGGATCCCGAGCCCCCGGGCGCGACCGTGGATCTAATGGAACGATCGCCTAGGGGGAAGCGGGATTGGGCGGCGCGCCGATCCTGGCGCGTCCGATGTGGCCCGCCGTCAGAGCATCATCAGGCCCGTCAGGAGCGCCAGGGCGCAGCTGAAGGCCTGGAGCGCCAATATGCCCCTGCCTACCTCCTTCTCCTTGAGGGGTCCTCTGGATGAGAGCAGGCGCGTCAGGGTCATCGGCGCGGCGGGATCCGTGTTCGCCACCACTGCGTCTCCCACGACGATTGTCGGCCTGGCGCGCATCTTGCGGTGCTCCGCGAGGCTCCTCACGCTGGAGAGTATGAAGAAGCCGTTCAGGGCCTCCGGGAGCAGCGCGATCGTCGCGACGACCTCCGCCTTGTACGAGATGGCTAGCGCGGCTATTGCCGCCCCGAGGAGCAGGCTGCCGCTGTCGCCCGGCAATATCCTGCTGGGATACCTATGGAGGAGCCAGAACCCGAGGGACGCGGCGGCTACGAGCGCCGCCACCTCCGCGCCGGCGTAGTTGCCGACCATCGCCTCGAAGGCGGTGAGCGTGGCCGCCACCATGGCCGCCGCCCCCGAAACAACCCCGTTCACCACGTCGA
This sequence comes from uncultured Nitrososphaerales archaeon, assembly GCA_964343285.1. Lineage (GTDB taxonomy): Archaea > Thermoproteota > Nitrososphaeria > Conexivisphaerales > Conexivisphaeraceae > Conexivisphaera. The sequence continues at coordinate 2,882 of CAYFJD010000059.1, read as the reverse complement.
TCATGTTAACGGCGTTGGCCGCCACCGGAACGCCGACCAGGACCAGGATGGGGTAAATTATCGTCAACCTCCCGAGGTACACGAAGGGCAGGCTGAGAGATGGCTGGTATGCCCTGAGGAGTATTATGGGGAGCGCCGCCGCCAGCGTCCCCAGGACCTTGACGGGGCCGGGCAGCACCCTGAAGTCGTCCACAATCCCCACGGCAAACGTTATCGATATGACGGCGAACGTGGACAGGAGGCGTGGATCGTGGGTGATCGCCCAGAGCGCCAGGAGGCCAACCGCCATGCCGGCGAAAATCGCCGGTCCCCCCGGGTGCGCCACCGGCCTATTGCCCTTCATCACGTCCGGAACGGTCCTCCCCACCTTGGGCAGGGCCATGGATAAGTACCAGGCCAGGGCCGCGGACGTCGCGAACGCCGCGACTATCGGCGCAACGATGATGCCCGCCTGCAACGTGGCCCGAGGCCCCGGCGACGTTATAACCTTTACATCGAGCCGGGGCGCCTGCGCCCCTATACCGGTCGGACGAGGGCGGCGGGGGCCGCGGTCCACCCGGGCGGCGATCCCGGCCTCCACCCGTCCCCCTGTGCGCGCCTCCTGCGAAATCGTTTTAGCTGGCCTCCGTAGAGCTGGGATGAGCCGGGGTGCCCGAGCGGCCAAGGGGCAGGCCTCGAGATCCGCCTGGATCAGGGCTGGAAAGCCTGTGGGCGAAACGCCCGTGTGGGTTCGAATCCCACCCCCGGCGCCAGGTTCAAGCGATAAAATGCGGGCGATCTCCGTCGATCGCCCTCTCAGCCCTAGTAGGCCGACGTTACCTCGTACGCCTCCACGTTCCAGCTGGGCTTCATGGAGCTGGCGACCTGCATCAGGTGCTCCAGCGAGTCGACCTCCCATTTGCAGATGGCCACGTTCCTTCCCTTCGCCAGCAGGACCTCCTTCAGCTGCAGGCCCTTCGGCAGCTTCCCCTCCTTCGCCAGCCCCAAAATGCTCTTGGCGAATCCGTCGAACTCGGACCTCTGGGCATCGCTCCATTTATGGAGGACGATTACGGTCGTCATTAAGTGTTCTCGGCGCCGCGCTCACTTAAAATTTGTCGTCGAAGCGCGGGGGCGCTGGCCGGATAAGCTCGTCCCTCCAACGGCGGCATGCCGCCTAATCCATACGATACCCGGGCGCGATGGCGGAAACCTTTTGAGGTCGGCCGCCCTCAACCCGAGCTAGGTATGTACGGCCTCGAGGCCAAGCTCTGGATCGAGAAGAAATCCGTCCTCGGGAAGGAGCTCGCCGCGATTCTCCTGAGCCTCGGGGCCTTGAAGTTCGGGGACTTCACGCTGACATCCGGCAGGAGAAGCCCCTACTACATAGACCTGAGGCTCCTGCCCTCCTACCCCAACGCGCTGGAGAGGATAGCCGACATGTACGTCGCGGTGATGGAGAACGAGATCGGAATGGGCAGGTTGAAGGTGGCCGGAATACCCACCGCGGGCCTGCCGCTGGCGACGGCCGTGAGCCTCAAGGCCAGGCTACCCCTGATATACGTGAGGGAGACGCCGAAGCTGCACGGCGAAATGAAGATGATAGAGGGGGTACTCTCCGAGGGCGACGAGGTCGTCCTCATAGACGACCTTGCCACCACTGGCGGCAGCCTGCTGAAGGCCGCCGAGACCATCAGGGCGTCTGGGGGCCGCGTGTCCCACGCGGTCGTGCTCATAGACAGGGAGGAGGGAGGGGCGGAGAACCTGGCGAGCGCGGGCATCGAGTTGCACGCGGTATCCAGGATCAGCGAACTCCTCTCATGGCTCGAGGCCGTCGGCGGGATACCGGCGGACAAGGCGAAGGCCATAAGGGAGTACCTCAGGGAAGTGAGGAGGAATGGGCGATCGCGTGGCCAGGATAGCTGAGGTGCTCGCGCGGAGGAACGTCGTGAAGAGGGGGAGCTATCTGCTGCACCTCGGCAACTCGAGCGAGTTCTACGTGGACCTGAGGTCCCTCCCGTCCTACCCGGACGACTTCGACGAGGTCACGTCGGCCCTGGCGGACCTCCTGAGGGGGGCGGACGTAGGGAACTTCGACCGGCTCGTGGGGGTGGGCGACGGCGCCGCGCCCCTCACGGTGGCCGTTAGCCTGAAGCTGCAGAAGCCGTACGCGATAATCAAGAAGATGGAGGCGGAGAACAGCTTCAGGGACCCGTTAGTGGGGGAGCTTCGCGCCGGCGAGAGGGTCATATTGCTGGACGACGTGGCGTCCACTGGCGTCACCCTCGCGTGCGCCGCGGCCATCGCGAGGGCGTTCGGCGCGCGCGTCGACACCGCCGTGGTCCTGGTCGACAGGGAGCTCGGGGCCTCCGGGCTGCTGTCAACGCTGGGGATCAAGCTCCTGAGCGTCCTGAAGCTCAGCGACGTCCTTGGCGTTCGGAAAGCCCCCTGAGCGCCTCGGACCTGAAGCGCCTGAGCTCCGCCAGGGGGTCCTCCGACCTGACTATGCCCCTGCCCACGACGATCATGTCCGCCCCGGCCGCCGTCGCGGCGGCCGCGTCCCCGCCCTGGGCGCCGACCCCGGGCGAAATTATCGCCATACCGTCGCCCACCACGCGCCTGAGCGCTGCTATCCTCTCCGGCCTCGTCGCCGGCGCGATTATGCCATCGGCCCCCGCGTCCCTGGCGAGGGCGGCTATCGCGTCGGAGCACCCCGAGTAGCAGAGGGTCGCCCCCGGATTCGTGGTCTCCGCGACCACCAGGACGCCCGAGCCCCGGGCCACCCGCACGACCTCCGATACGACGTCGGGGCCGAGGAACCCGTGGATTATCACGCCGTCTGCGCCCGCGTCGAGGAGCGCCCTCGCGACGCCGCCGCTCACGTGGGGCACGTCCGCTATCTT
>CAYFJD010000058.1:0-6601 GCA_964343285.1 uncultured Nitrososphaerales archaeon | reverse complement strand
GGAGGATCCGGCGTGCCCGTATATACCGAGGGGGTCCTTGGCGCAGTTACCATCCTCCAGTAAGGCTTAATTAGGCCATCGACCGCGTGTGCACCATGCCCGCCAGCCTGCTCAAGCTGCGCCTCGCCATGATCGGCGCCTGGATAGCCGTGACCGCCCTGGGCGCGCTCGTGTTGGCGGCGGTCCTCTCCCTCCTGGGGATAGGGTACGGCGTGGTCTGGATACTCGGGTTCGTCCTCGCGCTCTACGTGGTGCAGTGGCTCTTCGGGCCCTACCTGATAAACGCGGTCTACAGGGTCAGGCCGCTCGGGGAGGACGAGGACCCGTGGCTCCACGAGTCGGTGGCCAGGATCGCGCAGAGGGCCGGGATATCCAAGCCGAAGCTCATGCTGGCCCAGGTGGACGTGCCCAACGCGTTCGCCTACGGTTCGCCCCTGACCGGGAACATGGTGGCCGTGACCCAGGGCCTCCTGGACAACCTCCCCCGCGACGAGGTCGAGGCCGTCCTGGGCCACGAGCTCGGCCACCTGAAGCACAGGGACGTATACGTCATGATGATGGTCGGGCTCCTGCCCGCGATAATATACTACCTCGGGTACACGCTGTACTGGTCGGGGCTCTTCGGCGGGATGGGGGACAGGGGAAACAACAACGCCTTGGCGCTGCTCATCGGCCTGGTGCTGATAGCCGTGAGCTTCATATTCAACCTCTTCGTGTTCTACATAAGCAGGCTCAGGGAGTACTACGCGGACTCCCACTCCGCGGCAGTCGTCCCCGACGGCGCCAGAAAGCTCCAGAGGGCGCTGGCCAGGATACTCGCGGTCAGCGGGAGGGTGCCCAAGCGGAGCTCGAAGAGCGCCAGCGCCCTCAAGATGTTCCTGATATCGGATCCGGGGCAGTCGGTGAGGTGGCACGGGGACATCGATGAGCTCGTGGAGGCGCTGAAGCAGGAGAAGCCGCACCTCTGGGAGGAGATATTCAGCACCCACCCGCACCCGGCGAAGAGGTTGCGCTTCCTCGACGCGCTGGCTGAGGCGAGCCGCTAGCCGACATTTATTAACTGGACAACCCATGGTATCGGCGTGAGCCGCGTATCGGCCGTGGTTATAGCGGTCGTGGTGCTCGCGGCCGCGGTGGGCGCTGCCCTCTACTACCACTATTCCTACGGGACGGTGGACGTCTACGTGGCCGGGGATCCGCAGTTCGCCGTCTACGTGACGGTCTCGTCCGTGATGCTGCACTCCAAGTCGGGCGGCTGGGTGACCGTGAGCAACTCCTCCGTCACCGTGGAGCTGACGAGCTCCCCCCAGCTGCTGGCGTCGGCGACGATCCCGGCCGGCAACTACACCGAGATCAGGATGGTGGTATCGTCCGTGGAGGTCACCGTGGGGCCCGTGAACGTCACGGCGTCCGTCCCGAGCGGGGTCCTCAAGGTGCCCATAGTCAGGGGCGGCCTGCGCGTGGCCGGCGGCTCCACGGCAAAGCTGGAGATCCTGATAGGGCCGCACGTGATATCGACCGGCAACGGCCAGTACCTGCTTTCGCCCGTCGTGACCGCCGAGCAGGTATCCTGAGCCCCGGAGTTGGACTCGCATTAATATTTGGGGGATCCCTACCCACCTCATGCAGGGGCACGGCTGGGGGTGGAGGAGGGGCAGGCCCCCTAAGCCGCGCATAATAAGGTTCACGCCGCGGTTCTACGCGTTCCTCCCCGCGAGGTCCTACGAGGGCGGCGCGGACGCCATAGTCATGACCGCCGATGAGCTGGAGGCGCTCAGGCTCGTGGACTACGAGGGCCTCCTCCAGGAGGAGGCGGCCTCGCTGATGGGGGTGTCCAGGGGGACGGTTTGGAGGCTCGTGGAGAGCGGCAGGAAGAAGTTGCTCAGCATGCTGATAGAGGGAAGGCCACTGGTGATCGAGGGGGTCGAGGTTGGCGGCGAGGTCGGTGGGGGGACTTGATCCCTCGGCCTCCCCGAGGAGGCCCAGCGGCGTGGCGGTGATAGAGCTGGAGGGGAGGAGGCTCGCGCGGGTCGAGCTGCTCCGCGGCGACCCGGAGATCGTCGCGGCGCTGGAGGGCGTCGACGCCCTGGCGGTGGACTCCCCCCTCTCGATCCCGGCGGCCGGGGCGTTCAGGGAGGTGGACCTGGAGATGATGCGCAGGGGCTTCCGCGTGCTCCCCCCTTCCTGGCGCGGGATGTCGATGCTGGTCGAGAGGTCCACCAGGCTGCTGCGCATGATCGGGGCCCCCGCCTTCGAGACCCACCCGAGGAGCGCACTGGCGGCGAGCGGGTGCAGGGGCGTCGAGGAGCTGCTGGGGGCGCTCGGCATCTCGCACGGGGCGCTGCCCGGCTCCAGGGACGCGCTGGACGCGGTTATCGCCGCGGCCGTTGCCCTGGAGGTAGTCGAGGGGTCGGCGACGGAGGTGAGGGCGCCCGACGGCTCCATCTACCTCATCCCGGGGGTGTGCCGCACCCCAGCTCGCGCATCGCGGAGGCGACGTCGGACCGCATCCTGGAGGCCAGGGCCTCCAGCGACGTCGGATCCCTGGCCTCCGCCCTGAGGACGAGCGCGGGCTCGGTGTTGGAGGCCCTGACTATCCACCAGCCGCCCTCGACCTCCACCCTCACCCCGTCCACCGCCACGACGCGCAGCCCCTCCGCCTCGTACCTGCGCCTCAGCTCCTCCACCACGCGGAACTTCAGGTCGTCCGGGCAATAGATCCTCGACTCCGGCGATGAGTGGTACCTCGGGAGGGCCCCGACGAGCTCCGAGAGGCGCCTCCCGGATCTGGAGAGCGCGGCGATGAAGCGCAGGGCCGCGTACGCCGCGTCGTCGAACCCGTAGTAGGAGTCGGCGAAGTAGAAGTGCCCGCTTATCTCCGCGGCGAAGGCGGCCCCCTCCCTCTCCAGGGCATCCTGGACGAAGGAGTGCCCCACCCTGACCATCACCGGAGTCCCGCCCAGCGCGCTGACGAAGTCCGAGACAGCCTTCGACATCATCACGTTGAGCACGACCTTGGATCCGGGCCTCCTGGAGAGCACGTCCGCGGCGAGGATCATGGCGGCAGCGTCGCCCCCTATAGGGTTCCCGCGCTCGTCCACGAACCCGACCCTGTCGCAGTCCCCGTCGAACACGACGCCCAGGTCCGCCCCCTCGAGGCGGACGGCGCGCGAGGCGTCCGCGTAGGCCTCCTCCCTGAGGGGGTCGGGCACGTGGCGCGGGAACCTGCCGTCCGGCTCCGAGTTTATGGCCACCACCTCCGCCCCGGCGCGCGACATGAGCTCGCGCGCGAACCAGCAGGAGCCGTTGCTGGAGTCGACGACCACCTTCAGGGGGCGCTCCGGGCGGTAGGACCTCCTCAGGACGTCCTCCATGTACTCGCCCAGCGGATCCTCGCGCGTGAACCCGCCGGCGCTATCCCACCGCGCGGGGGTCGAGCGGTCCAGGGCGGCCTCCACCTCGCGGTACAGGTTGTCGTAGTAGTACGCCTTCCCCGAGTAGGAGATCTTGATGCCGTTGTACTCGGGCGGGTTGTGCGACGCGGTGATCATGGCGCCCTCCCTCGAGGCGTCCCTCGCCGTCAACCAGTAGATCAGGGGCGTGTGGACGAGGCCCACGTCCACCACGCCGAGCCCGGCCGCCATCGCGCCCGATGAGAAGGCGGCCATGAGCGCCGGGCCAGTGAGCCTCGCGTCCCTCCCCACGTATATCTCGCGGATCCCCCTGGAGGCCGCGATCGCGCCGTACGCCATCCCTATCCTCACCGCGAGCTCCGGCCCCAGCTCCTGGGGGTAGATCCCCCTTATGTCGTAGGCCCTGAAGATCCCCACGCGCCGTCCGGGGGGACCGGAGCTAAAATATATTGCACCTAGGGGTATCCGCCCCGTGGCGAAGGTCGTCGTCACGGGGACGAGCGGGAGCGGCAGGGGGGAATACATAGCCAGGGTGGCGGCCGAGATGGAGGCATCCGGGGAGGGCGTGAAGGTATTCGACGTCGGCTCCATGATGTTCGAGACCGCGGAGAACCTCGGCGTCGAGATACCGGAGGGGCGGATACTCAACCTGGCGCCCTCCACCCTCAACTACCTCAGGACCACCGTCTTCGAGAAGATACTGAGGGAGGCGAAGGACCACGAGAACGTGCTGGTGAGCACGCACGCCTGCTTCAGGTGGAAGAGGCACCTACTCCAGGCGTTCGACTTCTACTACCTGAACCTCCTCTCGCCCGACCTGTACGTGACGGTCGTGGACTCGATAGTCGACATGAAGAGGAGGCTGGACTCATCCCCCCACTGGAGGGGCAGGCTCGGGCTGAAGGACCTGATAGTCTGGAGGGACGAGGAGACGTTCATCACGAAGTCGATCGCGGACTTCCAGAGGAAGCCCTTCTTCGTGTTGCCGGCGAAGCAGCCGCCGGGGACCCTCCGCCGCCTCATGCAGGATCCGTCGGCCCCGAAGGTCTACCTGAGCTATCCAATGACGCACCTGGGCGAGATGGCGCAGGAGTTCTCGGAGCGCCTGAGGGCTTTCGTCTCGGAGCTCAGGAGGAGGGGGCTCCTGGTCTTCGACCCGGGCGAGGTCGAGGACTCCGACCTAGTGGAGGGCAGGGTCAAGCTGGATGGGGTGACCCAGGAGGAGGTGGAGTCCGTCAGGGAGGACGTATACGATCAGATAGTGGCGAGGGACTACCAGCTCATAGACCAGAGCGACTTCGTCATAGTCTATTACTACGTGCCGGTGATGTCCCCCGGCGTCCTCTCCGAGATGACCTACGCGTTCTCCAGCGCCAAGGACGTCTACGTGGTCTTCAGGGGCCCCGAGAGCCCCTTCTTCCGCTACTACTCCACCAGGATATTCAAGGACGAGGGCGAGCTGTTCTCGTTCCTGGAGGGGAGGCTGTCGAGATGAGGTGGTACAGGGAGCTCCCCCACACGTCGGACGCCCTACTGGAGGCGTACGGCAGGACCCTCTCCGAGGCGTTCGCCAACGCCGCGAGGGCTATGATGTCCGTGATGCTGGACGTGAGGATGGTCAGCGGGCTCCTGGAGGAGCGCTGCGATGTAGAGGGGGTGGACCTGGAGAACTTGCTTTACAACTGGCTGGAGTGCGTCCTGAACAAGCTGCAGGTGGAGGGGAAGGCGTTCGCGAGGTTCGCCGTGGACCTGGACGAGAGGGGCTTGAGGCTGTCCGCCGTCATGAAGGGCGAACGCTACAATCCCCTCCGGCACGGGGTGCGCAGGGAGGTCAAGGCCGTGACCTATCACATGATGTCGATAGGGAGGCGCGGCGACCTGTACTACGTCAGGTTCCTCCTGGACCTCTGAGGCGTCCCGATGATCCTCGAGGATGCCCTCGGGTTGTTGCTGGCCCACGCTGGGCCCAGGGGCTGGGAGTACGTCGAGGTCGGCGAGGGCCTGATCGGCAGGGTCCTCGCCGAGGACATCTCGCCCGCCTCGGACGTCCCGCGCGCGCACGTGTGCGCGAAGGATGGATACTTGGTTAGGGCGGACGGGCCCTGGCCAGGCGACGCTAGGATCGTGGGCGAGTGCGGTCCCGGGGAGACCGCCGGGCACATCGGGCCGGGCGAGGCGATCGAGGCGTACTCCGGGTGCCTCGTGGAGGACGACCGGGCGGCCCTCGTGCCGGCGGAGGAGGTGCGCCCCTCGCGGGGGCTCGTGTCCATAGGGAGGAGGCCCGAGGCGCTCGAGAACCTCATCCCCCGGGGCTCCGGGGCGAGGGCGGGCGAGGCGGTGCTCCGGAGGGGGCACGCGGTCACGCCGCTGGACGTCGAGCTCCTGGAGATGCTTGGGAGGAGGTACGCGCGCGTCTACAGGAGGCCGTCCGTTGCCGCGATCTCGGTGGGCAGCGAGATCTCGCTGGAGGCCCCGAGCAGGACCACCCGCTACCTGACCGTTGGCGGCATAGTGAGGGCGCTCGGCGGGGACTTCCTGAACATGGGGGTCGTCGGGGACTCGCCGGGCGCCATAGCCTCCGCCGTGGAGGAGGCGCTGGCCCTCGCGGACCTGGTGGTGACGCTCGGGGGCACGGGACCGAGCGCGCGCGACGTTACGTACGAGGCCATAAGGTCCCTCGGCCCCTCGGAGGCCTTCCGCGGGATAGACGTGGCCGACGCGGCCAGGAGCGGCGGGGCCGTCGTGCGCGGGAAACCCGTCCTCATGCTCCCGGGCCCGCGCGTGCCGGCGCTCAACGGGGCGGTCCTCCTGCTCGCGCCGCTCGTGACGGCGTCGGCCGGCTCCGCGGAGAAGCCCTACAGGGTCGTCAGGGCGAGGATTGAGGGGGAAGTCAGCCCGCCCAGGAGGGAGATGGTGTGGATCCGCCTGGAGGGGGGCGTTGCCCACCCGATCCGCCCGGACTACTACGGCGTCTCGCTCTCGGCCGCCGACGGCTATTTCCTAGGCGGGCCCGGGGAAGTCGGGGAGGAGGTCGAGGTCCACCTGCCGAGGTTCCTTTAGCTGCCCATCGTTTCAGATCGTTCCTCCGTGTTCCTATAATATGCCCTCCGCCGACCCCAGCTCGATGAAGGCATGGCAGATCGTAGCAATAGCGGTCGTCGTGATAGCGGTCGCGGCCGGGGCCGCGT
>CAYFJD010000057.1:0-6616 GCA_964343285.1 uncultured Nitrososphaerales archaeon | reverse complement strand
CCGCCGATGGCAGCTTTGCTGATACCATCTTACGTAATATCCACGGCGCTCTACGGGTTGCTCTTCGCCAGCATCTACATGCTCTTGGCCACGGGCCTAACGCTGATATTTGGAACGCTCAAGCTGGTGAACTTCGCGCACGGGGATCTCATGGTACTGGGCGCGTTCGTGGCCTTCCTCTTCGTGACGCTCGATGGATGGAGCCCCTACTTGGCGATCGTGCCCGCGGCGCTGGTGATAGCCGGCATAGGCATTCTGATATATCGCTTCGCGCTCATACCGGCGGCCAAGGCGGGCCCCGTCAACATGATACTATTGACGATAGGCATATCCTACATACTTGAGAACGCGCTGGCATACTACTTCCTTCCGGTGTATCGCACCGGAGTAGAGATACCCTCGCCGATCAGGGGCAGGGGGTTCCTGTTGCCGGGCAACGTATTGCTGACCTACGACGAATTCCTAATCATAGTTATATCGTGGGTCATAATGGGCGCGCTCTACTACTGGCTCTTCAGGACCAGGCAGGGCATAGCAATAAGGGCGCTGAGCCAGAACCCCGTGGGGGCCAGCATATCCGGGATAGACGTGAGCAGGCTGAGCTACCTCACGTTCCTGGTTGGGAGCGTGTTGGCGGCCATTGCCGGCACCCTCTACGGCATAATGTTCACCTTCAATCCGTTCAGCGGCATCATCCTGACGCTGATGGCGTTCGCGGTCATGATACTGGGCGGAGTGGGCAGCATACCTGGGACCATCGTCGGCAGCTTAATAGTAGGGTTCGCCACGAGCTTCGTGGGGTACTATTGGGGGCAGACGTGGGGCGAGGCGATCGCGTTCCTGATATTGGCGATCATACTCCTGGTGAGGCCCTCCGGCATCTTCAGGGGTGGTTGAGATGAAGCTGGCCCTCGGCTCGCTTCTGGTGCGCTCGATAATAGTTGCGGCTGTCCTGGCGGCGATAGCCGTTGTGTTCAGCGCGATGGGCTCCTATCCCACGTTGGTCGCCATAACCATCATGGTGTTCTACGTCTACTCGCTCTCCTGGTACCTCCTAGCGGATGCGGGCATGGTGTCGCTGGGGCAGGCGCTGTTCTTCGCCCTCGGCGCCTACGCCTACGCGATATTTGTGCTGAGCTACGGCGTGAATCCCGTGGTGGCGCTCTTCGCGGGCCCGGTGACAGGCGCCCTGGCGGGATTGGTGGTCGGTTTCATCTCCTCCAGGCTCAGGGACTGGTACATAGGAATATTCACGTTCGCGCTCACCCCAGCCGGTTACGCGCTCGCGGTCTCCAGCCAGCTACAGCCCTGGACCGCGGGCGCAATAGGCCTACCCACTCCGCGCTTTCCGCTGAGCCCGTCCCTCTGGCTCCCGTTCGCCGCGGCGATAGCGTTCGCCGCCTACCTGGCCATGAGGATATTGAAGGATCGCAGGATGGGCTACGCGCTATCGGCGATAAAGGACGACGAGGTCGCGGCCGGCACGATAGGCGTGAACACGAGGTTGTACAAGACGCTCGCATTCGGCATCGCTGGGTATCTGGGCGCGCTGGCCGGCGCGATGTTCGTCGCCCTCTATACGAGCTACGTGGCCCCGGACTACTTCGGCTATCCCGACTTAAGCTACAGCGTGTGGCCCATCTTCTACACGATGATAGGCGGGATGGGCTCGCCGGAGGGGGTTCTGGTCGGCACCGTGCTGCTGGATCCGATTGACACGTTCATAAGAACATGGCTGAGCGGAATGTCCGTCGTGGGCGGCAATCTAGCGCTGGTGATCTTCGGGCTGCTCCTCGTGGTGGTAATACTTAAAGCTCCCAGCGGTATCTACGGATACTTGGCGAGGTACCTGGAGACCAGGAGGGCCCGCGCGCGCCGCGCGGCCGCCAGGACGGAGGTGGGCGCCGCTCGATGAGCCTGCTCGAGGTCTCCAACGTGGTCAAGAGGTTCGGGGGCCTCACCGCCCTCAACGGCGTGAGCGTCGAGGTCGGGAAGGGGGAGCTAGTGGGCATAATAGGGCCCAACGGCGCCGGCAAGACGACGCTGGTTAACGTGGTGATGGGCGTCTACCGCCCGGACTCGGGTAGGATAGCGTTCGACGGGCACGACATAACCAGGATGTCTTCCCACGGGAGGGCGAGGCTCGGGATCTCGAGGACGTACCAGGTCCCGAGGCCCTTCAACAGCATGAAGGTGATAGACAACGTCGCGGTGGCCGCCATGTACGGATCGAGGGGCCTCCCGGTGGAGGAGGCGAGGGAGGAGGCCAGGAACCTCCTCGAGAAGGTGCGCCTCTCCGACAAGGCGGACGACTACCCGGAGTCGCTGAGCGTCGTGGAGCTCAGGAAGCTGGAGCTCGCCAGGGCCCTGGCCCAGGGGGCCAGGCTGGTCTTCCTGGACGAGGTGAGCGCCGGGCTCGTCGGGGACGACCTGAAGGAGGTCCTCTCGCTCGTGGGGGAGCTCCACGACGAGGGGGTCACGATAGTGATGATAGAGCACGTGATGAAGGTGATATTCAACCTGGCGGAGAGGATAGTGGTGATGATGAACGGCCAGAAGCTGGCGGAGGGCACCCCGTCGGAGGTCTCGTCCGACGTCAGGGTCATAGAGTCCTACCTGGGCAGGAGGTGGTCCGAGATATGACCCTGCTCGCGGTCAGGGAGCTCGTCAGCGGCTACTACAAGATAAGGGTGCTGAACGGCGTGAGCGTCGAGGTCGGGAAGGGGGAGCTAGTGGGCATAATAGGGCCCAACGGCGCCGGCAAGACGACAACCCTGCGCTCGATAGCGGGGGTCGTCCGCCCCTGGTCCGGGAGCGTCGTGCTGGACGGGCGGGAGGTGGCCGGCCTCCCGCCCTATAGGATAGCGAAGATGGGCCTCGGCTACGTGCCGGACAGCAGGGAGCTCTTCCCCTCCCTGACCCTGGAGGAGCACCTGAAGCTCGCGCACTCGAGGCTGAATACCACCGAGGACTTCAAGTCGGCGGTGGAGCGCGTGCTCGACCTCTTCCCTCCCCTGAGGGGCAGGATGTCCCAGAGGGTCGGCACTATGAGCGGGGGCGAGCAGCAGATGGTCGCGATAGCGAGGGCGCTGATATCGAACCCCAAGGTCCTGATGCTCGACGAGCCCTCGACGGGCGTGGCCCCGCGCATAGTGGACAACATATACGACGGCCTGAAGGCGCTCAAGGGGTCCATAGGGATACTGCTGGTGGAGCAGAACGTCCAGCTGGTGTTCGAGGTGGCCGACCGCGTATACCTGATGGACAGGGGATCTGTGATCAGGGAGGGCACGCCGGAGGAGCTGGCGAAGGACGAGCTCGTGAGGAAGACGTATCTGGCGTGACGATATTTTCATTAAATTTCTCTACAGCCTGGCCCGGGCCTCGAGACCATGCGCAGCGCGCGGACGCCCTCCTCCTCCATCGCGGACGCCATGGCCTCGGCCACCTTGCGGGCCTCCGCGTCGCTGGGCGCCACCGCTATCATGGAGGGGCCGGCGCCGCTTATGGCGACCCCGAGCGCCCCTGCGCCGAGCGCGGCTTCCCTGGCCTTGGCGTACCCGGGCACCATCTGGCTGCGCGCCGGCTCAACTATGCGGTCTGCCATCCCGGCCCCGAGGAGCGCGGGGTTACCGCTGGCGATCCCGCTCACTAGGATGGCGGTCGAGGCGGCGTTCCACACCACGAGGTCCATCGGCACCACGCGCGGCACGAGCTCCCTGGCCGCCTTCGTCTTGCCGCGCCTCCTCAGCCCCACCGGCACGGCTAGAGCGAAACTGATGCGCGAGCCGCGAGGAGGCCTGAGGTTCACAACCCTGGGCGGGACCTCGGGCCTCACCACGTTGAACCACCCGAGGAGCGATGCGGCCACGTTGTCGTAATGGGCGGTCCCGGCGGCGGCCCTCTCCCCCCTGCCCGCGAGCTCTACGAGCGTTCTCTCGTCCAAGCCCAATTTCAGCATCTTGTTCAGGGCGCAGACGACCCCCGCCGCGCCCGCTCCGCTGCTCCCGAGGCCGGATGAGGGGGGTATCCCTTTGTACAGCGCTATGTGCACGTGGGCCTCGACGCCCGCGGCCCTGAGGAGCTCCGCCGCCGCCACCCCGGCGCTGTTCCTCTCGGGATCCTCCGGTACGCCGTCGGCGTACCTCCCCCTCACCTCGATGGAGATGCCGGATCCCTCCTCCACCTCCACCTCCACCACGTCGTATATTCCATCCAGCGCGACAGAGAGCACGTCGTACCCGGGTCCCAGGTTCGCCGACGACGCGTGCACGAGCACCTTCACGCGGCACCCATACGCCCTAACCTTAATAACGGCAGCGGGAACGCTAATATCCGCGCTGCGGTGAGGGGCGGCGTGTCCTACGTGTCGAACGGGGACGATGTGCTGATACTCGCCCCGAGGGGGGTCACGTGGCTCGTGCGCGTATCCGCGGGCTCCGAGCTCCACACCCACCTGGGGGTTATCCGCCACGACGACATAATAGGCCGCCCCTACGGTTCCGCCGTCGAGACGCAGATGGGCCAGAAGGTCTACATACTGAGGCCCTTCCTGGAGGATTACATAATGTTGGGCGAGAGGCCCACGCAGATAGTGTACCCGAAGGACATGGGCCTGATAGCGGCGAGGATAGGCGTAAGGCCCGGCTCGAGGGTCTTGGAGGTCGGAACCGGGAGCGGCGCCCTCACGATGTTCCTGGCCGGGATCGTAGCGCCGACCGGGCGCGTCTACAGCTACGAGGTGAGGAGGGATTTCGCCGAGGCCGCGAGGAGGAACCTGGAGAGGGCTGGGCTCCTGGAGTACGTGGAGCTGAAGGTTGCCGATGCGTCCGTGGCGGTGGACGAGGTCGACGTGGACTCCGCCGTCGTGGACGTCGGCGATCCCCTCAAGGTCCTTGGGGCGGTCGGAGCGGCGCTGAGGCCGGCGGGGGGAATCGCCGTCGTGACGCCCACCTTCAATCAGACGGAGCGCGTCATGAGCTATTTGCGGTCGGAGGGATACGCCATGGTCGACGCCTTCGAGACCATTTACAGGAGGATAGAATCGAAGCCGGGCGCCACCAGGCCGTCCAGCACGACTATCTCCCACACGACGTTCGTGGTCACCGCGAGGAAGCTGCTGTCGAGCCCCGAGGGGATGGCGGGAAGCCTCTCCCCCGGTTCCGATCGCTCCTAGGCGGGCGTATAACGGATTTAAACGCGTCCGCCGGCGGTAGCGCGTTGTCGTCCGCGGCGCCTGAACCCCCCCTTCCCGATAAGGAGAAGGACCTGAGTGCCTGGTACGACGAGGTCCTCAAGAGGGCGGAGCTGATCGACGTCAGGTACGGCGTGAAGGGGTTCGTGGTCTACAGGCCGAACGCGATGAGGATCGTGAAGCGCATCTACGATATGTTCGAGAGGGAGCTGGAGCTCAGGGGGCACCAGCCGATGCTCCTTCCGCTCGTGATACCGATGGCGAACTTCAGGAGGGAGAGCGAGCACGTCAAGGGCTTCGAGGGGCAGGTGTTCTACATAACGGAGGCCGGCGAGAGGCGCCTCGAGGAGAAGTTGGTCGTGCGCCCGACCTCCGAGACCGCCATATATCCGATGTTCTCGCTCTGGATCCACAGCTACAGCGACCTCCCCATGAAGCTCTACCAGAGCGTGGCGGTCTACAGGTACGAGACGAAGGCCACGCGCCCGCTGCTGAGGGGAAGGGAGTTCCTCTGGATAGAAACCCACGACGTGTTCGCGGACGAGGAGGGGGCGAGGTCCCAGATACGGGAGGACCTGGAGGTCGCCAGGAAAGTCTACGACGAGCTGGGCCTCGCTTTCCTTGTGGTCGAGAGGGAGCCCTACGACAAGTTTCCGGGGGCCGAGAACAGCTACGCCTACGACGCGCTCCTCCCCAACGGCAGCGTGCTCCAGATAGCCACCACGCACTACCTGGGCGATCACTTCACCAGGGCGTTCGACGTCGCGTACGTGGACGGCGATGGAAACCGCAGGAACCCGCTCAGCACGTGCTTCGGGGTGGGGATATCCAGGACGCTGGCCGCGCTGATAATGACCCACGGCGACAGGTACGGCCTGGTGCTGCCCTTCGGCCTCGCCGTCCACGACGTCGTGATAGTCCCCATAGTTCAGAAGGGCGCCGCCGAGGAGGTCATGGAGAAGGCCAGGAGGCTCGAGGCCGATTTGAGGGCCGAGGGCTTCAACGTCCGCCTGGACGACTCGGAGGACACGCCGGGGAACAAGTTCTATCGTTGGGACATGTTGGGCGTCCCGGCCAGGATAGAGATAGGGAGGAGGGAGGTCGAGGGCAAATACGTTACCCTGTACAGGAGGGACGAGAGGACGAGGGAGATCGTGAAGGACGAGGACCTGCGCGACCGTCTGCGCTCGCTCGCGGGGGAGATCGTCGAAAATCTTAGGAGACGCGCGTGGGAAAAGCTCAGGAATTCTATAGCTGATGCCAAGAGCAGGGAAGATGTGGAGAGACTGGCGAAGGAAGGCCGCATAATACGTGCGAACTTCTGTGGCAGGGAGGAGTGCGCCAACGAGATAAAGGAGAGGACCGGGTACGAGGTCAGGGGGAGGAGGATCGACCTCGAGGAGAAGCCGAGCGGGAACTGTG
>CAYFJD010000056.1:0-6629 GCA_964343285.1 uncultured Nitrososphaerales archaeon | reverse complement strand
CATCGGTCGCCCGGTCTTCCTGGAGGGCGTGAACACGGCCTCGGTGCCATCTGCGGTCTCGATCAACATAGACAACTACTACGCGCCCATAACCGGGCAGCTGGTCGTCACGCCGTAGCCATGCCGGTGGCCCTCATCCTCACCGCGCAGAACGAGCAGATCTCCCTGCCCTTGGAGGTGGGCCTCCCGCAGATCCTGCACCTCCCGACCTCCCCCTCCCTCAGATATCTCTCCGCCAGCGCCGGCTGTATCTTCTCCGCGAACTCCTGGACGAACCTCATCATGAACCCCGGCATCGCCTCCTCCACCTCCTTCATCTTCTCCCTCACGATCCACCCGGACGTGGCGTCCTTCAGGGGGCACTTGAGGGACACGGTTGGAAGTCCCTTCACCCTCGCGTACTCCGCGGTCTCCCTCTCGTACACGAGGAAGAGCGGCTTCACGCTCTTCACCGCGTAGTGTTCGGCCGGCACCACGGGCCTCAACCTCGCCAGCCCCTCCACGTCCCCCGACTGGTACCCCATGGCGATGAACTGCGCCATGTCGTCCAGGTTGTGCCCGGTGGCCAGCGTATCGGCGCCCACATCCTCCGCCGCCTCCCCAAGCGCGTAGCGCTTCACAAGCCCGCAGGTCGAGCACGCGGGCCTCCTCGTCGACCTCACGGCCTCGGGGACGGTGAACCCGTACTTGCTCTTCAGGTCCACGACCACGCTCTCGACGCCCAGCATCTCCGCGTTCCTCCTGGCCACCTCCGCGCTGGCGCGGGAGAACTCGCCTATCCCCAGGTCGAGGTGCAGGCTCACGACCTCGAATCCCACCTCGTCCCCTATTGCCTTCAGCGCGTGCAGCAGGGTTACGCTGTCCTTTCCGCCCGAAACCGCGACCGCCACCCTCCTGGATCCCTCGAACATCCCGTACCTCTCCGCCACCCTCCTGATCCTCCTCTCGAGCCAGGTCGGGAAGTGCTCGTCGCAGAACCAGGCGTTGGCGTGGGGCACCCTCACCGTCCCGGGCCTCCCGCAGATAGCGCAGCGCCCCGCCTTGGCCACGCCGCTTCGCCCGCGGCCCGGATAATTAAGCGTCGCGCGCGGGCCCCTCCTTGGCGGCCTCGTCCATGAAATTCATCAGCTCCTCCAGCGCCCTGCGCCCCGCCTCCACCGCCACCCTGTGGTCCAGCAGGAACTTCCTCCCCCTCTCGGTCGCCGTGTAGTACACTATCCTCCTCCCCTTCTTGGAACCCTCCCTGGAATCTACCAGCCCGCGCCTCCTGAGGGCCTTCAACATGACGTATATGTAGCCAGGGGGGAGCGCTTCCCCCAGAACCTCGGATATCCTCTTCCTGAGCCCGTAGCCGCACTCCTCCCCCTCCATCAGGTACCTGAGTATCAGGAGGGACACTATCCCGCGGAGGAGGCGGTACTTCCTCTTCCTCAACGCGGCTAATCGCCCCCGCCGCCTAATTTGGATTGCTCGCCCACCAACGAGCGCGGCGCGTCCCCGCTCGGCGGACGCCATTTCCTCGGATCACGATAAATAGCCGGGGGATGCAGGGAGGACCGTGAAGATCAGGGCCCTCGCCGTCCTCGGGGACCCGGGGTCCTGGGATCCCGCGCGGCTGAGGGACGCTATGGAGGAATGGGCCTCGGAGCTCTCCGGCGCCGCGCGGGCAGTATCGCGCCGCATGGAGGTCTGGAGCTTGCGCATATCCCTCCCGGGCCTGCCGGGGGACGACCCCGCGATCGTCGAGAGGGTGGCGTCGGCGGCGCCGGAGGGGGTCCTCGTCTCGGTGGGGCACACGAGGAGGCCGGAGGTGCTCGAGGCGGCGGCCTCCCGCGGGCTCTACGCCTACATGCCGTTGGAGGGCCCCGAGGACGCCTCGCGCGCCGCCTCGGCCATCGCTTCCATATCCAGGAGGAACCCGGAGGACGCCACCCGCGTGGCGGTGAGCGCCGGGGGATCGCTCGTCCACTCACCGTATTTCCCCATGTCGTCGGCGGTGCCCGGGAAAAAGCTCATGGCGGCCTCCATCCTCTACCCCTCCGAGGTGGACCCGCGCTCGCTCGACCCCTCGGTGGAATCCGCCTTCAGGCGCGCGGAGGCCGCGGCCCCCGGCATCCCGTTCGATTATTCCCTCAGCCCGTGGATGGAGGAGAGCGTGGCCGAGCTCCTGCAGAGGCTCAGCGGTTCCCCCGTCGGCCGCCCGGGCTCCATGCACGCGGTGGCGGAGCTGAACGACGCCATAAGGAGGCACGCGGGCCGCGGCGCGATAGGGTTCAACGAGGTCATGCTCCCGGTGGAGGAGGATTCTCGCATGAAGGCGATGGCGCGCGAGGGCTCGCTGCGCGCGTACGACCTGCTCCGCATGGCGTCGGTCTGCGTCGCGGGCGTCGACATGGCGGTGGTCTCGGCCGGGCCGGATGAGGTGCGCGCCTTCCTCCTGGACGCCCGCGCCCTGGCGCTCTCCGCCCGCAAGCCGCTCGGCGTGCGCCTGATACCGGTGGAGGATCCGCCCGGGACCTCGATAGACCTGGGCAGGTTCGGGACCGCGACCGCGGTGGAGCTGTAAGAGGTTAAGTAAAAATATCGGGCGCGGCCC
The DNA here is from genome assembly GCA_964343285.1 of uncultured Nitrososphaerales archaeon. Taxonomy (GTDB): domain Archaea; phylum Thermoproteota; class Nitrososphaeria; order Conexivisphaerales; family Conexivisphaeraceae; genus Conexivisphaera. The sequence continues at coordinate 4,033 of CAYFJD010000056.1, read as the reverse complement.
TGCGGCGCGTGCGCCGCTCGGCCAGCGCGCCGCTGGCGCTCTACGCCCTGGTCATAGCCTTGGGCGTCGCCGAGAAGCTCGTGCCCCAGCTGCGCGTCCCCTTCCCCGCGCCTCCCGCCTACAGGCCGGCGCTCTACGCGCTGGGGGTCCTCGGGAGCGTCGAGGTCGTCTGGGCGGCCGCGATAGCGTACGCCGCCTACTCGTACATCAGGTGGAGGAGGCTCCCCGCGACCCTCCTGGCGTCCCTCCTGCTGGCGGAGGTCCTGGACGGGATCCTCAAGGTCTCCTTCTCGGTGTGTCGCCCCCTCGAGTCCTGCCCGCCCTACAGGATACTCATGGTCGACAGCTACTCCTATCCCTCCGGCCACTCCACGAGGACCTTCTCCATACCCCTCACCGTCAGGGACGAAGCAGCCAGGTGGGCGCTCTTCGCCTTCGCCGCCGCGGTGGCCGTGAGCAGGGTGCTCATAGAGGTCCACTACCCCCTCGACGTGGTGGGCGGGGCGTTCCTGGGCCTGGCGTCTTCGCTGGTCGCCGGGCAGCTCGTCCGGCGCCTCCGGCTCCACGAGCTCGAAGCCGGAGCCGGCGAGCGCCTCGAGCAGGGCCCTGGCTATCCTTAGCTTCACGGCCTTCCTCCTGGCCCACTCCTCCCCTCCCTTGTTCTTCCGCGAGTACTCGCCTATCTCGCCCTCGAGCTCCATCGCCACCAGGATCGCCTTCGTGGCCCCCATCGCCGCCGCCAGGTACACCGCCCTGTCGCCGTCCGTGAAGCCCCCGTAGACCCTGGAGTTCGGAAGCGGCACCACCTGACCCGTGGGCACGAGCCCCGGGAGCCTGGAGATCGCCCTGAGGGCTGTCGCCAGGTTATCCCCGTGGGCCAGCACGACGACCACGGAGCCCATGCGCGCCGCGCGCTCTATGTAGCCCAGGTCGCCGTCCAGGTCCGTCACTATCACGTCGGGCACCACCCCCCTAAGGAGCAGCGCGGCGGTGGCGTCGTCCGCGGCTATCAGCGACCTGGGGAAGGGGGGCCAGCCGGACGCTATCGCGCGGGCCCACCGCTCGAGCGATGGCCCGGCCCCCACTATCACAGCCGGCTTCCCGCCCAGGATGGCCCTTAGCCTGCCCTCGTTCACCGTCTTGCGGATGGCCGCCAAGCCCACCACGGCCGCCGCAGCCGCGTCGAGGAGCGCGTTCAGCCCCAGCACCCTGGCTATGGCTGCGTATGCGGGCAGCCAGCGCCTGGCCTCCACGGCGTCCCGCGGTCGGGCCGCGAGAAATCGGTTGCGCCGGGGTTGCCCAAACCGAAATAAGCGATCGCGCGGTCGGGGCGCGCGTGATCCGCGCGCGCCTCGGGGGCGTCGAGGTGGGGGATGGCCTCCCCGTCAGGGTGATGGGGGCGATGAACGCTAGCCCGGAGTCCTTCTACGGCGGATCCGTCGTCCGGTCGCCCGAGGAGGCCCTCAGGGTCGCGTCCTCCATGGTGGAGGAGGGCGCTGATATTATAGACGTGGGCGGCATGTCCACCGCGCCGTACGTGGATTCCAGACTTGTCCCCCCGGAGGTCGAGGCGTCCAGGGTGGTCCCGATAATCAAGGTCCTCGCGCGCGAGCTCGACGTTCCCATCTCCGTCGACACTACCAGGGCCTCGGTCGCGGAGGCCGCCCTGAGGGCCGGCGCTGAGATCGTGAACGACGTCTCCGGGTGCAAGGCCGATCCCTCCATGCCCCGCGTGGTGGCGGAGGCCGGCGCATCGGTCGTGGTCGGCGAGCGCGAGGACGAGACGCCGGTCGCCGGGAGTCCGATCTCCACCCTCAGGCGCGGGCTCTCGGAGTCCCTCCGCATCTGCAGCTCCTCCGGGGTGGACCTGTCCCGCGTCGCGGTCGACCCGGGGGTGGGTTTCTTCAGGAGGGGCGTCGAGTGGTACAAGTGGGACCTGGAGGTCTTGGGGGGCCTAAGGAGGCTGTACCCCCTGATGAGGCCGATCGCCGTCGGCGTCTCCAGGAAGTCCTTCATAGGGAAGGTCCTGGGGCTCCCGGACCCCGGGGAGCGCCTCATAGGCACGGTCGCCGCCGAGGCCGTGGCCGCGTTCGCGGGCGCCCACCTGGTGAGGGCGCACGACGTCCGCGAGGCCGTGCAGGCGGTGAGGGTGGGGGAGGCGATGAGGCCGCGCCTCAGGTCGGCCGGCTCCGCCGTGGACCTCACGCGCTTCCTCGAGCCCGAGGACGGCTGGTCGCCGGGGCACGTCTCGATGGCCATCGCGCTCAGGCCCGAGGAGATCCCCGGCGCCATCGAGGAGGTCGAGGGCATTGGGGGCAGCGCGCTGGAGGTGGCCCCCGGCGCCATCCTGATCAGCGTGCGCGCGGACCTGTGCGGCCGCCTGAGGGGATCCGGCAACCCGGCGCTGTCCGGCGCCGCGGAGCTGTGCGCCCAAGCTTAAATCCAGGGCCGTGGACAGGGCCCTGTGGACGGATACAGGATCGTCCTGATCACAGCGCCCGCCGAGGCCGCCGGGCGCATCGCGAGGGCGCTGGTCGAGGGCGGGCTCGCCGCGTGCGTGAACATCGTGCCCGGCCTGACGTCCGTCTATCGCTGGAAGGGGAAGGTCGAGGAGTCCAGCGAGGTCCTCCTGGTGGCCAAGACCACCGAGGGCATGGTCGGGCGCCTCTTGGAGTCCGTGCGGAGGCTTCACCCCTACGAGGTGCCGGAGGTGGTGTCCATACCCATAGCCGAGGGGTTGCCCGAGTACCTCAAATGGGTGTCCGAGTCCACGTCGGGCGCCGATTAGAACCTTTATATTTGATGAAAATGCGATGGCTGGTCGGGATGGCACGCCCCTACAAGTACACGGTCTCCTTCCGCGACGGCGACTGGAGGGACAAGAAGCTCCTCGGCGGCAAGGGCGCCTCGCTGGCCCAGATGACCCAGATGGGCCTCCCCGTGCCCCCGGGGTTCATAATAACGACGGCGGCCTGCAGGGACTTCTTCAGCCCCAGGAGGGCCGAGATAGACCAGCTGGTGGAGGAGCTGGAGAGGAACCCCCCTCCGGCCGTCAGGGACGAGCTCATCTCCAGGATATGGTCGATCATAAACTCCCAGGGCCTCCCGGATGGTTTGATGGACGAGGTGCGCGACCGCGTCCGCGAGCTGGAGGCTGAGACGGGGAAGGGCTTCGGGGACCCGAGGAACCCCCTCCTCCTGTCGGTGCGCTCGGGGGCGGCGCTCTCGATGCCGGGCATGATGGACACCGTGCTCAACCTGGGGATGAACGACGCGGTGGCGGAGGGGCTCGCGGAGCTGGCCGGCAACGAGTGGTTCGCCTACGACGCCTACAGAAGGTTCCTCCAGATGTTCGGTAGGATAGTGCTCGAGATAGAGGACAAGGAGTTCGACGCCCTGGTCCTCAGGTACAACGAGAGGCTGAAGTCCGTGGCCTCCTCGACGTACGCCGATGAGTTGTCCAGGCTGACCGCGGAACTGCCCGGCTACTCGCCCAGGATAGACGCCCAACCGCCGAGGGAGCTCGCCCCCGGCCTCTGGTCGGAGTCCGTCTCCCTGCTGAAGTCCATGGTCGCAGACCTCAAGTCGCTGATAGCCTCCAAGAGGGGCGAGTTCCCCCAGGATCCCTGGAGGCAGCTGGAGCTCGCGGTGAAGGCGGTCTTCAGGTCCTGGATGAACCCGAGGGCGATATTCTACAGGATAGCGAACAACATAACGCCGGAGATGGCGGACTGCACCGCGGTCAACGTGGTCATGATGGTCTTCGGCAACATGGGGTGGGACTCCGGCACCGGCGTCTACTTCACGAGGAACCCCTCGACGGGCGAGGACGTCCCCTACGGCGAGTTCCTACCGAGCGCCCAGGGCGAGGACGTGGTGGCCGGCGTGAGGACGCCCATGGGGCTCGAGGAGCTCAAGCGCAGGATGCCGGCGGTCTACGATCAGCTGATAGAGGCCGGCAAGAAGCTCGAGCGCCTGAACAGGGACGTCATGGACATAGAGTTCACCGTCGAGAGGGGCAAGCTCTACTTCC
>CAYFJD010000055.1:0-6678 GCA_964343285.1 uncultured Nitrososphaerales archaeon | reverse complement strand
TGATGAAATCGCGCTGACTAAGTAGAAAAACAAACCTAGGAGGGCGGGACGTCCCCGGCGCGCGCCTTTTAAATGATCGCCCCCGAAGTAGGCGCGATGTCCCAACCCGAGATCGTCGACTTCGAGGTCACCAAGGAGTGCGATTGGATGGAATTGAAGCTCGCGAACGGCGCCGTCCTCCGCGTCAAGGTGGAGCCGAGCGCGGTCGCATACGTGGGGAACGACCCGAACACTGGGCTGCCCATATTCTCGATCCAGATAGGCGCGATAGTCCAGTTGGCGAAGGTCCCCCGCGAGCTGATACGCCGCCCCTCCCCGCCTGGGATGGGTGAACAGGGCGCGTATAGGTGAGGCGGGCAGGGAAGGTTAAATCGGGCGCCGCCTCGGCCAGCCGCCGTGGAGGGGGCCGCCGTCGAGTTCGACCGCGTCTGGTTCTCCTACTCCGGGGGGAACTACGCGCTGGCGGACGTGTCGTTCCTCGCGGCGAGGGGGGAAATAGTCGCGCTGGCGGGGCGCAACGGCTCCGGGAAGACCACGGCGCTGAAGCTCCTCAACGGGCTCCTGAAGCCGACCCGCGGCGCGGTCAGGGTGCTGGGCGTGGACACCAGGAATATCGGCACGGGCAAGCTATCGAGGCACGTGGGGCTGGTCTTCCAGAACCCCCGCACGCAACTCTTCGCCATGACCGCGCTGGAGGAGGCCGCCTTCGGCCCGCGCAACTTCAAGCTCGAGGACCCGCTGGGGGCGGCGATGCGCTCGCTGGCCAGCCTGGGCCTCAGGGGTCTGGAGGGGGCCCCGCCGTTGAGCCTGAGCGGCGGGCAGCAGAAGAGGTTGACTGTGGCGGCGGCCACCAGCTGGGGCCCCGAGGTTATCGGGCTGGACGAGCCGACGGTCGGCCAGGACCTGGTCAACAGGATGAGGCTCGTGGGCCTGATAAGGCTGTGGGCCTCCAGGGGGATAACCACGATAATCGCGACCCACGACGTCGAGTTCATCTGGCTGCTCGGCGCGCGCGTCATATTGATGTCCAAGGGTTCCGTGCTGGCGGACGGGCCCGCGCACAAGGTGCTGTTGGATCCGGCGGCGGAGGCGGCGGGCCTGAGGACCCCCCAGGTCGCCGAGGCCGCCAGGCTGCTGGGGCTGCCCGAGGTGCCCAGGGGCGTGCCCGAGCTCGTCTCGGCGCTGGCGCGGGCCGGGGGGAGATCGTAGCTGCGCGCGCCCGGGGGCGGCACGGCGGACGGCCTCAGGAGGGGCGACCCGAGGTGCAAGCTCCTGCTCTCGCTGGTCCTCTTCGCGTTCCCGCTGGCCTCCTACGGGCTTCCGGCGCTCGCCGCGGACTACCTGGCAGTGCTGGCCCTGGCCGCGGCGACTAGGACCACTAGGGCGTTGGCGCGGATCCAGGCCCCCGCGGCCGCGCTGGCCGCGGTCGTCTCGCTCTCGGAGGTGGCCGCGGGGTACGGCGCGGCGACGGCCGGCGCCACGGGCCTGAGGTTCCTGGACGTGGTCGCGGCCGCGGCGATCTTCTACCTGACGACGCCGGTGGACGAGGTGGGAGACGCGCTCCTGTGGCTCGGGGTGCCCGAGGAGGCGGTGACCTGGATAGTGCTGTCCCTCAGGTTCCTGCCGACGATCGCGCGCGACCTATCGAGGGTCATCGACGCCCAGTCCTCCAGGGGGATGGGGGCGGGAGGGCCCTTGGACTGGATAAAGGGGATCCCCTCCCTGGTGACGCCGACCATGGTCATCTCCATCCTCAGGGGGAGGGAGGTGGCCGAGGCGCTCGAGATCAGGGGGTATAGGCCGGGCCGGAGGCCCAGGGGCGGGCTCGCCCCCTGCGCCGCGGCCGCGGCGTCGGCGGCGCTGCTGGCGCTCCTGTCGCTGTTGGCCTGAGGGGCCGAGGAGGGACCTCGCCTCGTCCGAGTACTCCTCCACCACGTCCCTCAGGGCCATCCCGCGGAACCTGCGCAGGAAGCCGCGCCCGCTCAGCTCCTCCTCGTCCACCGCTTCCTCGAGGTTCCTGTACACCTCGAGCGCGTACTCGCCGCCCGGGTCCACGCCCGCCTCGGCCATTCTGGCGCTGAACCAGTCCCTCAACGATCCTCCCAGGCCGGCCCCGCCGAGCACCTCCATCAGGCGGGAGTACAGGGCCTCGTCGTTCTCGGACAGGTAGTCCAGGAGCTCGCCCACGGTCGCGTGCTCCGCGCTTATCCTGCCGGCGAGGGACAGCGCGGCCAACATCACGCCGGCCGCGCGCTCGGCCTCCGCCGCGCGGCGCGCCAAGTGCCCCCTCAGCTCCTCCGCGAGGGCCAGGGCCAGCTCCCTGGCGCTGGGGAGGCGGTCCTCCGGATACACGCGGGAAGTGCTGGGGCTGGGCTATTAAGGGTTGAGCGCCCCGCGGATCCCCCGGACGAGCTCCCCGACCGAGAGCGGGACCTCCCCCGCGTAGAGGCCGCCCATCTTCAGCCTGTGATACGCCAGCACCACCGGGGGCACGTCGACCCCGGCCGACCTCAACCTCACGACGGAGGCCCAGTTGCCCATCAGATCCCTCGGGTGGCCCGTCATAAGGACGGCGCCGCCGCTCAACGCCACCATGTTGTCCGCCAACGGGAGCGCGGGGCCCAGCCTGTGCTCCACGAGAACTATCGTTAAGCCCTTCCTCCTGAGCCCCTCCAGGAGGGACATGAGGGACTCGGCCGCCTCCGGATCCAGCATCGACGAGGGCTCGTCCAGCAGGAGTATCCTCGCGCCCCTGGCGACCTCCTCCGCTATCGCCACGCGCTGCCTCTGGCCGTCGGAGAGCTCGTGGACCGGCCTATCGAAGAGTTCCTCCGCCCCCAGGTCCCTGAGTATGCCCCTGGCGACCTCCTCCGCCTCCTCGGGCGGCAGGCCGCGCGACTCCAGGGAGGCGGCCACGTCCCTGCCGGCCGTGAAGGCGAGCAGCTGGTTCTCGGGGTCCTGGAAGACGTATCCCACGCGCGACGCCAGCTCCCTTACCGAGCTCCTCGAGACGGGCACCCCTTCCACGTACACCTCGCCGGTCGCGTCGCCGCGGTAGAAGTGCGGTATCAGGCCTATTATGCTGCGGATCAGCGTGGTCTTGCCGCTCCCGCTGGCCCCCACGATCAGGTGGAACCCGCCCGCGCGCAGGCAGAGGTTAACGCCCCGGAGGGCGGGGGCGCTGCCGCCGCGGTACTTGAACGAGAAGTCCCTGAACTCCACCGCTGCCTCCGAGGGGGGGCAACCGCCCTCCAACCGCTACACCACATCCCTGACCTCGGAATTTAACGATTTGCCGAGGAGCCTCAGTAGGCCGTCCGTCGCCGCGCCCATCCCCCTCCCGACGCGGAAGGACGCGGCCGAGGGGTGGCCGCCCCCGACGCCGCCCAGCTCCCTGGCCAGCTCCTCCGCGAGCCTCCCCAGGTGGATCCCGGTCGCCTCCACGAAGGACCTGCGGGCCTTCAAGCTCCCCTCGGACCCGGCCCCCTCTCCCCTGCCGATCGCTATCCCCACGTCGGCCCCCACCTGCAGGAGGGCCTGGGCGACCGAGGAATGGTGGCTCCCCGAGACGGCGATCGCCACCAGCCACCTGCCCACGTACACCAGCCTGGTGCGCTGGAGCCCCCTGAACCTCGCGATGACCTCGGAGGGATCGACGGGGGAGCGGATGGCCGCCCTCAGCTCGCCCAACCTCCCCTCGCCGCACGCGGAGCAGAGCTTCGAATAGAGGTCGAGCGCCGCGCAGGAGGCGGCGCTCAGCCCCCTCGTGTCGGCGAACATCCCTATGCCGAGCGCGCACGCGGCGAGCGGGTCGAGCGCGGATTCCCTCATGAGCTCCCTCGCTATTATCTCGGAGGTGGAGGAGGCGCCCTCGTCCACGAGGGCCACCGCCCCCTGGACGCCCGCCGCCGGATGGTGATCTATTATGAGGAGGCGCACGCCCCGGGAGGCCAGGTACCTCCCGGGTTCGCCGGCGCGGTCGGGCGAACCCGCGTCCACGAGGACGGCGGAGTCCACCTGGGGCAGCTGGTCCACGCCCTCGAGCGCCCTCACCGACAGGCTCTCCAGGAGCCTCCTGGCGGCCCTGGTGGCGCCCTCGGGCGTCACGACGAACGCCCTCACCCCCAGCCTTTCGGCCGTTATCGAGAGCGCGGCGGCGCTGGCGGCCGCGTCGAGGTCGGCGAGGACGTGGGTCAGTATGGCGACCTTCCCGCTCCCCTTCAGGTACTCAAGGAGCGCCATCTGTGGAGTCGCCCTAGCTCGTCTTCTTCGCGGCCGCGAGCGCCTCCCTTATCTTGTTCTGCAGCTCCTGGAGGTCCTCCCTGACCCTCTCCTCCTGCTTCTTCAATATGTTGCTCCTGGTCTCAGCGAGCTCTTTCCTCTCCAGGAGCTCCGCCTTGAGCTTCTCCTTGTCCGCCTTCACGAGTATGAGCCCCGCCTGCTTGAACACCTCGGCGTCCGCCGGCGCCTTCTCGAGCTCCTCCAGCGCGCTCTTTATCTCGTTCAGCTCCACGTCGACCTGCTGCCTCTGGAGCAGGATCGACTGGAGCGTCGCCTGCAGCTGCTCGTATTTCGATAGCTGTTCCTGCAGCCAAGGGGAGATCTCGCTCAAGATCGCTTCACCAGTACCAGAGTGGAATACGCGGCCTTTAAAAGGCTTAAGGCGCTGTTTATGAACGCCTCGGCGTCCCCCGCGTCCATGGGGCGGGCGGGCCTCAACCTCAGGGCCCCCTCGCCCACGTCGAGCTCGAAGGGGAACCTGGGATCCCGCGAGTCCGCCGACAGCGCCTCCGCCAGGGCGGCGAGTAGCCTCCGATCCTGCATCCTAACCTCTATTAGCAGGTCCACTGAGGGCCCGCGCGCGCTCACTCGGGGGAGTACGCGCCGCCCGCCACCTTATAACCGCACTTCTCGCACTCCCAGATCCCGATGGCGACCCTGCGGAACGTGAGCGACCCGCACCTGGGGCATGCCCTCTTGGCCTTGAGGACCCTGTAGACGGCGCTGTAGCGCTTCCTGAGCGTAGCCCCGTACTTAGGACCCAGTCCCTTGAGCGGTTTCTGCTTGGCCAACGCCCAACACCCTCCTCAACTGCTCCCTTATTTCCTTAGCCTTCGCGAACGACTCCTCGACCACCGACACGACCTCGGAGGGCGCCCAGCCGCCCGTCCCTCCCTTCTGGAGGGCGCATATCCCGTCCTCCGTGAACGCCATCGTCAGGCGGGTGTCCATGACTGCCTCCTCCTCCTCGGTGGGATCGTAGATTATGTAGTCCCCTATCTTGGCCACGGTTATCGAGACGGGGATCGACGTGACAGGGAGCGGCACCCTGTTCCCTGTCTGGACGGGGGATCCGTTCCCCCCGATGGAGTACTCGGGTATCCTGGCGGAGGCGAGCGCGGACACGGCCGCGTAGGAGGCCGCGTCGAAGAGGTTCCCGTCTATGTTGAGCACGTAGATGTCCACGAACACGGAGTAGACCAGCTCCCCCGGCTTCAGGACGAGCCTCCCCATGTCCAGCATGCCGGACTCCCTTATCCCCCTGTCCACGACCCTGGCCAGCTCGATCGCGTTCTCGTCCGGCGGCCCCACCTCCACGTAGGGGGAGGCCAGGGGCAGGAGCTCCGCGTTGACTATCAGGTTCCCCCTGTCCGGCGTGTCCTTGTAGGGCTTGTCGAGGGAGACCTTGACGCCCGCTATGACGGCGGTGTTCCCCAGGTAAACCTGCGCTGATCCCTCCGCCTTGCTCACCACCGAGGTGCGGACCGTCAGCGGCCTGTAGTCCTTGAGGCCCCTCCCGTCGAGCCTCTGGCCCTTCGCCAGCAGCTCCTTTATCTTGTCCTTCCTGAGCCGCCCGACGACGAAGCTCCGCCTGCTCACGGACATCCTTCTCACTGCCCCCTGTCCCCGCCCGGCGCGGGCGAGCTGAAGTAGTGATCGTATAGCGCCTTCTTCTGGGCCTCGTAGATCTGCCGGCACCCCTGCAGCGCGAGGTCCAGCGCCCTCTTGAACTCGTCGATCGTGAGCTTCCCGTCCATCTGGAGCAGGGTGATCCTGTCCATGTTCGGCATGTAGGCCACCGGCATGTCCACCTCGCCCTCCTTGTCCTCCACGTCGTTCAGGTCCAGCACTATCTGCCCATCCACCTTCCCGACGGCGCACGCGGCCACGAGGTCCCTCATGGGGATGCCCGCGTTCGCCAGCGCCAGCGACGCCGCCGTTATGCTGGCGCCGCGCGAGCCCCCGTCCGACTCCAGGACCTCCACGAAGACGTCCAGCGCGGTCCTCGGGAACTGATCGACCATTATCGCCGCCTCCAGCGCCTCCCTTATCACCTTCGAGATCTCTATCTCCCTCCTCGAGGGCTGGGGCGACTTCCTCTCCTCCACCGAGAAGGGGGCCATGTGGTAGCGGCACCTGACCAGCATGCGGTCCGGGAGGACCAGGTGCCTCGGGTGGACCTCCTTCGGCCCGTAGACCGCGGCCACTATCTTGTTCCTGCCCAGCTCTATGTAAGCGGAGCCGTCCGCGTTCTTGAGGACCCCGACCTCCAGCTTCAGGGGGCGCATCTCGTAGGGCCCGCGGCCGTCCACGCGCTTCCCGTTCTCGTCTATGAGCCTGCGGCCCCCCTTCCCGGCCTCCGCCTGCTCAGCTCCCTGCGCCAACCCCCGCACCCTC
>CAYFJD010000054.1:0-6699 GCA_964343285.1 uncultured Nitrososphaerales archaeon | reverse complement strand
TCGAGCCAGATATCAATGTAGTTATTCTTAATAAATCATTCGCCTAGCGCCTCGAGGAACCCGCGCCCCACCTCAGGAGTTGAGGTATAAATATTATAGATACTACGCCGAAGGCCGCGTAAATCCACATCAAGTAGGCCGCGCCCACCGCCGACAGGAGGGGCCCCCCTATGAGGGCGCCGATCGAACCGCCCACCATGTTGCCCAGTCCCCAGACCAGCGCGTTCGCACGCGACAAGTCCTCCCTGCCCACTATCTGGCCGACGTATCCCAGGAGGACGGGAAATCCGCTCATGGCGAAGAACGAGTAAGCGGCGAAGAGCGCTAGCGATAATATTTCGTTGGGCACGGATAGGAATGCTACGAAGGCGATCGTGGGGACCACGGTCGTCAGCGCGACCATGGACAGCCCGCCGTACCTCGAGGTCAGGCGCCCGAAGAGGGGTTGGCCGATTATGGCGGTCGCGTAGCTGATCGTGAGGACTGCGCCCATCAGGACGTCCGAGTGATACGTATCGACCAGGTACGTTGGAACGTAAGTCAGGACGCCGGTGAAGAATATCGACCTTATGAACACCAGCGCTATCAGGGGCATCACCGCGGACGCCCGCACGCCCCTCGAGGCGCCGGGCTTGGCTTGGGCCTGGGCCGCGCGCGGCCCGAACCTGGTACCCCTGAGCATCGCCAGTATCGCCAGCACTATGGCCGCGTTGTAGAGCGCGACCGAGAGGAGCCCCAGGGAGGGGCCCAGAGACACTATGAGGAACACAAGTATGGAGGGGAAGAGCGCCCTGCCCAAGGAGCCCAGGGATCCGTTGATCCCGAGGGCCTTGGGCGCGTCGCCGCCGAACTCCACCTGCAACATCGCCGCCCCTAGCTGGTGGTAGAAGGCCAAGCCGAACCCCAGGAGCGCGGAGGAGGCCGCTATGAGCGGCAACGCCAGTTGCGGGAGCGCGAAGGTCAGGGAATAGAGCGCTGAGGAGGCCACCAGGAGCGAAAGGCCTACCACCATGAGGCCTCCATAGTTCCCCCTCCTGTCGGCCAAGGAACCTATCGGGGTGCTCAATAATCCGGAGAGGAGGGATATGGCGGCCGCGAGTACCCCCAGCAGCGCCGAGTTCACGCCCATCCTTATGTAGTACACTATGAGCAGGGGGAAGAGCACGAGGAAGCCGTCGTTCACGAAGTGCCCCAGGGAAGTCGCTATTAGTATCTTGGTTTTATCGTCCATGGGGGTGCCACTTATAACACATTATAAAAGCTTATTTGATAAAATTTGAACAATAAAATGCGGATTTCCGCGAAAGAAAATCCAAGAGATTATAGGTAAATATGTTATCCTTAATTCGGCGCGCCCTCAGGATTCGCCCTTTTCCAAGCCCTCACGCCACTGCGGCTCGATATCCTCGGCGAGGGACCAGAGGTGCTCGAAGTACCTCCTCGCGAGGGCCGCCAGCCCCGGGTGGTCCGCCTTTATCGTCAGGTACTGGCCGGCGTCGCCGCGGCCGCGCCCGAGGAGCAGCACGACCTCGGACGCGCCGCATATGACCCCACCGCCGAACATGTCGCCCTTCACCCTGACCAGCGCCCCGGGCAACCTCCTCTTTATGGCCCTGGCGAGCTCCCCGTTGGACGCCAGCACCGATACCTTACCCCTATGGCCCACCAGGGCCCTCACTAGCTCGTCGAGCGCCGGCCCCACCTCCTCCGGCACCGCCAGGAAAACCTCGTCCTCGCACCTCCCAATGACCCCCAGGACGCTCGAGAGGGCTGCCTCCAGCCCCATTATTATCAGGATGTCCTCCTTCTCCTGGACGGCGCTCGAGAACCTCTCGAGCTCCTCCAGCACCTCGTCCTCGTACCTCCTCGTTTCCCTCTCCCTCATCAGCCTCCAGACGTAGAGGGCCTCCCTCGGATGCCGCGCGGAGTACTTGGCCGGCCTCCCCTCCCCCGGATTTATCCAACCCTTCTCCTCGAGCCTCCCGAGGACGTCGTAGATCTTGGAGCGCGGTATGTCAGCCCTGCGGCTGAGCTCCATAGCGGTCAGGGGCCCGTCGGCCAACAGGGTAAGGTAGGCCCTGGCCTCGTAGTCCGAGAGCCCCAGCCTCTGCAGGTTCTCGCGCAGGCGCTCAGGGAACCTCGACAACTACGGCCGCGCTCCTCCCCCTCCTGACTCCCTTCTCCAGGTATATGTGCCTGCTCCACGACACCTCCACCTCCGCCCACAGCTCATTCCTCCCGCGCGGGAGGTTCAGCGGCCCGATCTCCCGCTCGAAGTCGAAGAGCAGCTGCCTGGCCTCGTCGGGCGTGGCGGGCAGGTAGGTGCGCTCGTCCTCGTCGACCACCAATACCCATATGCGTTCGGCCCTCGTAGGATCCCTGGTCCAGTATAGCCTGGCCTCCTTCCGGAATTCCAGGGGCCCCGCGACCCTCCTGCCGATCACACCCCTCCTCAGTATCTCCACGGAGTAGCGCAGCGTGAGCATCATGTCGTTCGCGGCGTAGGCCTTCTCCCAAAGGTCGGGGCCGAAGGCGTCCCTAAGCCCTCCCATCAGGCTGAACGAGAGGACCAGGGCATTGGCGCCCGACTTCCGCCTCAGGATAACCTCGGACAGCCTCGTGGAGGGTTCCACGCGCCTGAACTCCTCCTCGACCTCGAGCGCCAAGCTGTCGTCCTTCCGGCGCCCCCTGCATTAAGGTTTATGGGGGAAAGGGATCCAATACGCGCGATATGCTGAAGGGGAAGGATATCCTGTCCGCGCTGGACTTCGAGCCGGACGACGTCATGGACCTCATCGGGTTGGCCGAGCGCTTCAGGGTGGAGCAGCGCTCCCTCGTCGCATCCGGGCGCATATTGGCCACGGCGTTCTTCGAGCCGAGCACGAGGACCAGGCTCAGCTTCACGTTCGCCATGATAAGGCTGGGCGGGGACGTGGTGGACCTGGGGCCCGAGGAGGTCACCAGCAGGGCGAAGGGCGAGACGTTCGAGGACACAATACGCATGCTGGACGGCTACGGGCCCGATATGATAGTGATCAGGCACCCGAAGCCGGGGAGCGCGGCGGAGGCGGCGGAGATAGCGAACGCGCCGGTCGTGAACGCCGGCGACGGGACGAACGAGCATCCCACCCAGGCGCTGACGGATCTATATACGCTCTACAGGGAGTACGGGAGGTTGAGCGGCCTCACCGTAGCGATGGTCGGGGACCTTAAGTACAGCAGGACCACGAGCAGCCTCTCCTACGCGCTCTCGAAGTTCCCGAACAACAAGGTGTACTATGTGAGCCCTCCCCAGCTCAGGATGAGGCCCGAGGTGCTGGACAACGTGTCGGGCCGGCTCCGCTACGAGGAGGTGGAGAGGTTGGAGGACGTAAAGGAGCCGCTCCACGCAATATATATGACCAGGGTGCAGAAGGAGCGCTTCCCCGATCCATCCGAGTACGAGAGGCTGAAATCGTACTACGTGCTGACGCCCGAGCTCCTCGGGAGGCTCCCCGGAAAGCCCATCGTCATGCACCCGCTCCCCAGGGTGACCGAGATCCCGGAGAACCTGGACTCCCACCCTCAGGCCAGGTACTTCCAGCAGGCCCAGAACGGCATGTACATCAGGATGGCGCTCATAGTTAGAGTCCTAGGGCTCAACGCGCGATCGCAATAACACCCTTCACCCTATGATAGGTTTGCAACGATTAAATATACCACCCCCTCATTTGAGGACGTCAGGGTTGACGCTACGCCTCCTGAAGCCCTCGCTGGAGGGGCTCGTGAAGCCGGGCGAGGAGTACGTGCGCTCCACGATCAGCGTGTGCCCCTACTGCAGCAGGCCGCTCCCGGCCGTAATCGTGGCCAGGGAAAACAAGGTGTACATACGCAAGAGGTGCCCCGAGCACGGCGAGACGGAGGAGATATACTGGAGCGACTACGAGATGTACAAGCGCTTCCTGAGGTACTGGCACGACGGGAAGGGGACCGCTGCCCCCAACGTGCCCCTTCAGGGGGAGAACGTGTGCACGCAGAATTGCGGCCTGTGTCCGTACCACATAAACCACACCGCGCTAGCGAACATAGTGGTCACGAACAGGTGCGACCTGACCTGCTGGTACTGCTTCTTCTACGCGAGGAGGGACAAGGGCGGGTTCGTCTACGAGCCCACGCTCGAGCAGATAGTTTACATGGTCAGGACCCTGAAGGCTGAGAGGCCCGTGCCCGGCAACAGCGTCCAGCTGACGGGCGGGGAGCCCACGCTGAGGGACGACCTGCCGGAGATCATCAGGGCGATAAAGGCCGAGGGGATCGACCACATCCAGCTGAACACCAACGGGATCAGGATCGCGCTGCACCCCGAGCTCTGCAAGGTCTACAGGGAGGCCGGCGTCTCGAACCTCTACCTGAGCTTCGACGGCGTGACGCCGAAGACGAACCCGAAGAACCACTGGGAGGCGCCCTACGTCCTGGACGCCTGCAGGAGCGCCAACTTGGGCGTCGTGCTGGTCCCAACGGTCATACGCGGCCACAACGACCACGAGTTGGGGGCGATAATAAGGTACGCGCAGAGGAACTCGGACATCGTTAGGGCCGTGAACTTCCAGCCCGTGTCCCTCACGGGGCTCATGCCCCGCGAGCAGCGCGAGAAGTACAGGATAACCATCCCGGACGTAATACACTTGGTGGAGGAGCAGACCGGGGGCGAGGTGCCCGCTGACGCGTGGTTCCCGGTGCCCTCCTCCACGCCGGTGACGCACGTCGTGGAGGCGCTGACCAACGCGCCCAAGTACGAACTTTCGATACACCCGCACTGCGGCGCCGGGACGTACGTATTCGTGGACAAGGTGAACAACAGGCTCGTGCCGATCACCGCGTTCGTCAGGGTGAAGGAGCTGCTGAACGACCTGCAGGAGCTCGCGGACAAGATAAGGTCCGGCGAGAACAAGTACCTGTCGGCCGCGCGCATAGCACTCAAGCTACAGTCCTACGTGATAAAGGAGAAGGAGCCGCCCGGCGTCGATTTCGCCAGGATGTTGGCCAAGGCGCTCCTCAGGCACGACTACTCGAGCGTGGGCGAGTTCCACATGAGGACCTTGTTCCTGGGCATCATGCACTTCCAGGACCTCTATAACCACGACGCCGAGCGCGTCCAGAGGTGCGACATACATTACCTGAACCCGGACGGCAGGATAATACCGTTCTGCTCCTACAACGTGCAATCGTACTACTACAGGGATCTCATAATGCGCAAGTACGGGATGCCCATAGAGGAATGGGAGAGGAGGACCGGGAAGAGGCTCGAATCGGGGCTCTACAGGGGGGACCTGAGGAGGGGGAAGCACCACCCGAACTGCGGATGCGACCTGGCGCCGAAGCGCTAGATCCAGCCCAGGGTCTCCAGGATGGCCGACTCCTCGTCCCTCGAGGGCTTCCTAGGATATCCGCCTTCCAGGACCAAGGGCACGGGCTCGACGTCGAGCCCGCCGGCGGCGGGCTCCGCGCGCACGATCGCGGACTGGATCACCTTCGGCAGCGGGTAGTTGAAGGAGGGCCTCAATATCAGCGCCCCCACGCCGTAGAATACGTGCGCCCTACCTATAACCTCGTGGCCGACCAGGCCGTGGGGGTGGGCGCCGACTATCAGATCCGCGCCGGCGCCCACCAGCCTCCTGGCCAGCTCCCTCTGGTAACGGAGGGGGGACCTCTGGTTCGCTATCCCCCAGTGCGCCACCAGCACCACGTATCTCCCCGCGTCCTTCTCGCGCCTTATAATGTGCGAGATCCTCCTGACGTCCGCGGCATCGGCGCGGCACCTGACCCTGGGCTGCACGCCCGGCTGCTCCCTGGCCTCGTCGGGGTCCAGCTCGTAGTAGCACTTCACGCGCAGGGGAGATACGCCGGGGGTTTCGGGGCCGGCCTCGAATCCCGGGGGAAGGGTCGTAGCGAACCCGATCAGCGAGAACTCCCCTACCCTGAGGGGGGCGCTCGCCTCCGCCAGGTTCCGACCCGCGCCGAAGTGCGCAATCCCCAGGGAACCCAGGACCTCAATCGTGTCCATCAGCCCCCGGGCCAGGTGATCCATTATGTGGTTGTTGGCCAGGGAGGCAGCCTTCACCCCGATGGCCGCCAGCGCGGGCGCGGCGGCCGGGGGTTGGGAGATGACGACGGATTTCCTGGCGCTCCGCCTGTAGCTGGTTATCGGCCCCTCCAGGTTCACCACCGAGTAACCCCCCTTCAGGACCTCGACGACGCCCGGATCTACCTTGCCGGAGAACTCCTCGCTGTACGTCACGTCGCCGGCGACCTGAAGCCTCACGGACGTAGTTTATGGCGCCGACTATTAAGGATGAGCGGCGCGCAGGGGCGCAGCGAACGCCATGGAGAGGGCTGCGGCGGCCGCGGCCGCCAAGTACGTGAGCTCGTAACCCCCCGTCGCGTCGAACATGAGTCCGCCCAAGGGGGGCGAGAGGAGGAGGCCCAGGCCGCCGAGGAGCGTCCACGCCCCCATGACGCCCCCAGCGACGTCCCCGCCGTAGAGGTCCCTCACGAGCGCGGCGTAGAGTACCCACACCCCGCCGTAGCTTATCCCGAGGACGGCGGTCCAGGCCGCGAGCGAGCGGTATGCGGCGGAGAGCGCCGATCCGACGAGCCCGACGGCCATCAGCGAGTTGTTAACGAAGAGCGCGCTCCTCCTCCCGAGCCTGTCGGAGAGCG
>CAYFJD010000053.1:0-6869 GCA_964343285.1 uncultured Nitrososphaerales archaeon | reverse complement strand
CACGAGGGGAGGGGGCTGGGGAGCCAGTTCCTCTCGGTCGCGGCCCAGTCCGACGCCTTGATACACGTCGTCGACGCCTCCGGGAGCATAGACGAGGAGGGGAGGCTGGCGGAGCCCGGCACGGGGGACCCCGTGAGGGACTACGAGGAGGTGGAGGGCGAGATAGTGCTCTGGTACCGCGACAAAATAGTCAGGAACGTCAAGGAGATGACGAAGGCGATGAGGGCGGGCACCCCGCCCGAGAAGGCCATCGCGGCCCCGCTGCAGGGGATAAAGGTCACCGCCGCCCACGTGTCCCAGGCCCTCGAGAAGGTCGGCCTGAACGGCGGCGACGTCGCCTACTGGAGCGACGACGAGATGTGGAGGTTCGCCGCCGCCCTGAGGGAGGTGTCGAAGCCCACGCTGGTGTTGGCGAACAAGATGGACAGGCCGAACGCCGTCGCGAACTACAGGCGCCTCAGGGACGCCTTCAAGGACGCGATAGTCGTCCCGGCGAGCGCCGAGGCCGAGCTCATACTGAGGAGGGCGGAGCAGAAGGGGCTCATACGCTACGTGCCGGGGGACGAGAGCTTCGAGATACTCAACGAGTCGGGGCTCACCGAGCAGCAGAGGTGGGCCCTAGAGAACGTGAGGAGGCTCGTCCTGCACGAGATAATGAGGACCGGCGTCCAGTTCGCCCTCAACGTCGTCGTCTTCAAGCTCCTCAAGATGAACGCCGTGTACCCGGTGTACGACCCCAACAGGCTGACTGACCGCTCGGGCAACGTGCTGCCGGACGTGTACCTCATGCCCGACGGGTCCACGGTGAGGGACCTGGCCCGCGCGATCCACAGCGAGCTCGAGAAGGGGCTGCTGTACGCGATAGACGCCAGGACGGGCCTAAGGCTGCCGGTGAGCTACAGGCTCAGGGACAGGGACGTCCTGAGCCTCGTGTCGACGACGCAGGGGAGGTAGCGCCAAAACGATTTATCGCCGGGGGCGATGGGCGCCCGTGCTGGATAGGCAGGCGGTGGTCGATTTCGTGCTCGGCAACATGAGGAGGACGGGCGACCCCCTGGCCGCCGCGGGGGACGAGCTGTCATCGTGGGCCGCCGGGCTGGGGGTCCCGAGCCCCCCGTCCGACGTGCTCCTCTACACGGGCCACCTGTACCAGCTCGTCCCCCGCATGAGGGCGTCGCTCACGGCGCTCCAGGCCCTCGAGTCCTCGCCGATCTCGGGCCTCGTCGTCCGCGCCGGGCGCCTCGCCTCCCGCGCCCTCTCCCTCGTCCCGGACGGCGGCCTCGCCTCCCGCGTGCGCAGGATCCTGTCCAACGCCTACTCGCTCCTGAGGGCCTCCGGCTACGACGCCTCCTACGCGGGCCCGTCCGAGCCCTACTCCGGGATACTCCTCTACGACCTCGGCCTCCTGGACGAGTTCCGCGAGCAGGCGGGGCGCGTCCTGGAGTTCCTCGAGCGCTCCCGCGCGGGCCTGGTCGTGACGCTGGACCCCCACACGACCTACGCGCTCAGGTCCCTCTACCCGCGCTACGCCGGCAAGCCCCCGGAGGTCAAGCACATACTGGAGCTGGTCGACCCCTCCGCGGCGAGGCCGGCTGGGGAGCCCGGGGACGTGAAGGTCCACGACTCCTGCATCCTGTCGAGGGAGCTGAACCTCCACGGGAGGCTCAGGGAGGTCCTCTCCGCCGCCGGCTACCGCGTCCACGAGCCCGAGAGGTCGGGGCCCAGGACGTTCTGCTGCGGCGGCCCCCTCGCCTCCCTCTTCCCGAAGGTCGCCGCGGAGATAGCCAGGAGGAGGGCGGCCCAGCTCTCGGGGCTCCCGGGCCCCGTAGCGTCGGCCTGCCCGGTCTGCCTGGCGTACCTCGGCCACTTCGCCGAGGTCCTGGACTGGCTGGAGCTCGTGGAGGCTGGGAGGTGAGGGGCGTGGAGTTCCTCGAGCTGAAGAGGGAGGCCTACCGCTGGGCGTCGGACGGGAGGGCGAGGGCCGGGATGGAGAGGGCGTACGCGAGCTTCCAGGCCTCCCGCCGCCTGCTGGAGGGCAACGACTACGTGGAGCAGCTTGCGCGCGACGTCCGCGAGGTGAAGTCCAGGGCCCTGGGGGCCCTGTGGGAGCTCGTCTCCCGGGCGAAGGAGAACATGGAGAGGAACGGGATCCACGTCGTGCTTGCGCGCACGAAGGAGGAGGCGCTCGCCGCGGTCGGCGAGGTGGTCGGCACGGGGAAGCTCGTCGTCAAGTCGAAGAGCATCGTGACGGAGGAGCTGGGGCTCAGGGAGTACCTCCAGGGGAGGGGGAACGAGGTCTGGGAGACGGACCTCGGGGAGTTCCTCCTTCAGATATCGGGGAAGAGGCCCGCCCACTTCGTGGCTGTCTCCATGCACCTGCCGCGGGAGGAGGTGCTGGAGCTCCTCCGCTCCAAGCTGAACTACAGGGGGCCGGACGACGTGCCGAGCATGGTGGCCGCCGTCCGCGAGTTCCTCAGGGACAAGATATTCAGGGCCGACGTCGGGATAATAGGCGCGAACGCCGTGGCCGCAGCGGACGGCTCCATAGTCCAGGTGGAGAACGAGGGCAACGCGAGGTTGACCGGCACGGTGCCGCCCGTCTCCGTCGCGGTCACGGGGATCGACAAGGTGGTGCCCACGCTCGTGGACGCGTTCAAGGTGGCGCTCCTGGAGTCGTACGAGGTCGGCGGCACGCCGCCCACCTACGTCAACGTGACCTCGGGGCCGAGCGGCACGAGGGACGTGGAGCACGCGCTCGTGAGGCCCGCGCAGGGCGCGAAGGAGATGCACGTGGTGCTGGTGGACAACGGCAGGTCGTCCGCGCTCGGGACCCCCCTGGAGGAGGTCCTCAGGTGCATAAGGTGCGGGTCCTGCCAGCTGGCCTGCCCCGTCCTCACGACCGTGGGCCCCGCGTGGAGCAGCGGGGCCTACATGGGGGGCATTGGGGTCCTGTGGACAGCCTTGACGATGGGGCCCGAGGCCGCGCTCCCCCTCGCGTACCTCTGCGGGGAGTGCCGCGTCTGCGAGCCCTACTGCCCCATGGGGATAAGGATCGGGGAGCTGGTGGGGGAGATCAAGCGCGGCCACGGTAAACTTGAAGTGCGACGGCGACGAGGCCATGCCATGCCGCTGGTGGAGCTCGGCGACAAGAGGCCGTCCGTGAGCGAGTCCGCGTTCATCGCCCCCTCGGCCTGGATAATAGGCGACGTGAGGATCGGCGCGGGCTCCAGCGTCTGGTTCAACGCCGTCCTGAGGGGGGAGAGGTCCGAGGTGATAGTGGGCGAGGAGAGCAACCTCCAGGACTGCGTCGTGGTGCACCCGGACAGGCACGCCGCGGTCCTGGGCAGGAGGGTCACGGTCGCGCACGGCTCGATCCTGGAGGGGGTCGTGCTGGAGGACGAGGTCTTCGTGGGCATAAGGTCCGCGGTGCTGGAGGGGGCGCGCGTGGGGAGGGGGAGCGTGATCGCCGCCGGGAGCGTCGTCCCCGCGGGGATGGAGATACCGCCGGGGAGCCTGGTCATGGGCTCGCCCGCCAGGGTCGTCGGGAAGGTCAAGGGCGGCGTGCTGAGGGCCGTCCAGGATAGCTGGAGGTCGTACGTCGAGCTCCAGGAGCGCTACAGGGCCCTGATGAGGGGGATTTGAGCTCGGCCTTCGAGTCCCTCCACCCGAGGATAAGGGAGCTGCTCGCCCGCAGGGGCATCTCGGCGCCAACCCCGCCCCAGGCCGACGCGATCCCTGTCGTTGCCTCCGGGTCCCACGTCCTCCTGGTGGCCCCGACCGGCTCGGGGAAGACGGAGGCCGCCCTCCTCCCTACGCTGGACGCCATCCTGAGGCTCAGGCCCAGGCCGACCTCCGCCCTCTACGTCACGCCCCTCAGGGCCCTGAACAGGGACCTGGTGGACAGGATAAGCTGGTGGACCTCCCAGCTGGGGATCTCGGTCGCAGTCCGCCACGGCGACACGCCGGCGGAGGAGAGGAGGCGCCAGGCCAGGAACCCGCCGGACCTCCTGATCACGACCCCCGAGACCCTCCAGGTCCTCCTGGTGGCGGACGTCATGAGGAAGCACCTGGCGAACGTCAGGTGGGTGATAGTGGACGAGGTGCACGAGCTCGCCGAGGACAAGCGCGGGTCCCAGCTCGCCGTCGTGCTCGAGAGGCTGGCCAGGATCGCGGGCGAGTACCAGAGGATAGGGCTGTCCGCCACCGTGGGCTCCCCCGCCAAGGTCGGGTCCTTCCTCGTCGGCCCCGGCAGGGCCTGCTCGACTGTCGTGTCGCGCCCCCCGAAGCCCTACGAGATCAGGGTGGTGTTCCCGGGCCCCGGGGGGTCCGAGGAGGCCGAGGGGGTCGGACTCCACCCGGCGGCGCTCGCCAGGCTCAGGGCCCTGCTGGAGGAGGCCAGGTCCGCGGCGCCGGTGCTCGTCTTCACGAACACGAGGAGCGAGTCGGAGATACTGATCAGCAGGCTCAGGCTCATAGACCCGGAGTTCAGGGCGGAGGTCCACCACAGCAGCATAGCGCTCGAGAGGAGGCTCGACGCGGAGTCGAGGCTGAAGAGGGGCGAGCTGGACGCCGTCATCTGCACCAGCAGCCTGGAGCTCGGGATAGACGTCGGCTCGATAAACGAGGTCATCCAGTACGGGTCGCCGAGGCAGGTGACGAGGCTCGTCCAGAGGGTCGGGAGGAGCGGGCACTCCCTCGGGCGCGTGTCCCGCGGGGTCGTGATAGCGGTGGACGAGGACGACGCCCTGGAGGCGGCGGTCATAGCCAGGAGGGCGCTCGCCGGCCAGCTGGAGGAGCC
Organism: uncultured Nitrososphaerales archaeon; assembly: GCA_964343285.1. GTDB lineage: Archaea > Thermoproteota > Nitrososphaeria > Conexivisphaerales > Conexivisphaeraceae > Conexivisphaera. Next base: position 2,071 of record CAYFJD010000053.1, on the reverse strand, counting down.
CACGATACCGAGGAAGCCCTACGACGTCCTCGTGCAGCAGGTGGCGGGGCTCCTGCTCGAGGAGAGGGTCATGAAGGTGGGGGAGCTGATGGGGCTCCTCAGGAGGAGCTACCCCTACGGGGAGCTGACGGAGGCCGAGCTCGAGGACGCGCTGGACTTCATGTCGGGGATCAGGCCGCCCCTCGCGAGGTTCTCGAGGGCGGACGGCGCCGTCTACGTGCCCGCCTCGGCCGGCAGGCTCATCGAGTACCACTTCGAGACCCTGACCATGATACCGGAGGAGCCCAAGTACCTGGTCGTCAAGGAGGACGGGGAGCCCGTCGGGGTCCTGGACGAGGAGTTCGTGGCCGGCTACGTGTCCATCGGGGTGAAGTTCGTCCTCGCGGGGAGGCCGTGGGTGGTCAAGCAGGTGCTAGAGGACAGGGTGGTCGTGGAGGAGTCGGACGACCCGACCGGCGCGATCCCGAGCTGGGTCGGGGAGGAGATCCCGGTCCCCCTCGAGGTGGCCCAGGAGGTCGGGGCCCTCAGGAGGAGGATCGCGGAGGCCGGCCCGGGCGTCCTCGTGGAGGAGTACGGCATGTCGCCGGACGACGCGGGGAGGGCCGCGGCCCACGTGCTGGAGCAGGTCAGGAGGGGGTTCCCCGTGCCGTCGGACTCCCTACTGACGGTCGAGAGGTGGGAGGACTACGTGGTCCTGCACGCGCACCTGGGCCTCAAGGCGAACAGGACCCTGGCGAGGCTCCTCGCCCACAGGATCTCCCGGGCGTCCGGCGAGGAGTGCGTGGTCCACCAGGACCCGTACCGCGTCTACCTCAGGGGGAGGGCCACGACCGGGATGGTGGTCGAGGCGCTGAGGTCCCTCGCCTCCTCCGACCTGGAGGCCGAGGTCAGGGCGGCCTTCGAGGACTCGTGGCTCTTCCTGAGGAAGCTGGTCCAGGCCGCCAGGAAGATGGGGGTCGTCGGCTCCAAGTCCGCGCTAAGCGGGGCGGACGTTAGGAGGCTCAAGGAGGCCCTCAGGGACACGCTCGTCTGGAGGGAGGCGTGGAGGGCGCTGCTCGAGGAGGACCTGGACGTCAGGGCGGTCGGGTCCCTCCTGCACTCCCTCTCCGACGGCTCCCTCCGCCTGGCGGACCTGGGGGAGCTGGAGGAGCCGACGCCTGTCGCGCGCGTGGGGCTGGAGAGGGCGGCCGTGAGGGGCGAGGTGGTGGACAGGGCCAGGCTCAGGAGGCTCGTCCTCTCTTCCGCGAGGGCCAGGCTCGGCTCGCCGGTCACGCTCGCCTGCATGGACTGCCTGGACTACGTGGAGCGCGCCAGGCTCTCGGACGTGGGAGGGGACCTCAGGTGCCCGGTCTGCGGCTCGAGGCGCATCGCCGTCCTGGAGGCGGACGAGGAGGACGTGCGCGCGATGCTGGATTCCCTCCTGGAGAGGGGCAGGCCGCCCAGGGGCATGGAGCAGCTCCACAGGAGGGCCCTCCAGACCTCGGAGCTCGTCGAGAGGTACGGGTACCCGGGGGCGGTCGCCTCCCTCTTCAGGGCGCCCAGGTCGGCGGTGGAGGGGCTCCTCGGGCGCGCCCCCCGGGGGAGCCTGGACGACCTCCTGGTGGCGCTCGCGGAGGCGGAGCGCGAGCACGTCGTCAGGGAGATGGCCTTTCGCCTCCGCCGGGCCTGAGGGACGCGAGGGCCCTCGCCAGCCTCTCCACGTCCACCTCCGCCCTGGTCCTCCAGCCCAGCCTGACGGCCTCGCCCTCCACCTCTATGTACCCGAGCCTCAGGAGCCTGTAAAGCGCCTGGTCCGCCCTCCACTTGCTCAGCTTCGAGTACAGCGCCTGGCGCACCTCCTTGAGCGGCACCTCCTCCCTCCCCCCGTACGCGAGGGCGATTATGAGCGCGAGGGCCGCCGCCTCCACCATCGTCAGGGGGCTGCCGACCTCGGAGGCGGGCTCGGAGGTCACGAGGAGGTAGCGGGCGAAGTCCGGCCCCTTCCCCTCCTCGTCCACGGACCTGAGCTCGAGCCCCAGCTTGCCCGCCTCTACCTTGACGACCTCCAGGACCTTCAGGTATCCGGGGCCGA
>CAYFJD010000052.1:0-7143 GCA_964343285.1 uncultured Nitrososphaerales archaeon | reverse complement strand
GCGAAGGTCAAGGGGCTCCCGAGGATGGGACCCATCTTCGGGGCGATGTTGCTCTCCGGCAGGAAGGTGGCGCGCGAGATCGCGGCCCGCCTCGGCGCGAGGTCCACGCCCTGACGAACTCCTCCGCCGCCCTCCTGGGATCTGGGGACCCCAGTATGGCGGAGATCACGGCGACCCCGTGGACGCCCATCGACTTCAGCGCGCCAACGTGCTCCAGCCTTATCCCGCCTATCGCGTAAACAGGTATCCTCACGGACCTCAGTATGGACGCGAGCCCCTCAAGCCCTATCACCCTGGCGTCGCCCTTTGTTGCGGTCGGGAAGACGCTCCCGGCCCCTATGTAGTCCGCCCCCTCCGCCTCTGCCTCCGCGGCCTCCTCCGGGCTCGATGCGGAGGCCCCGACCACGGCGTCCCCCAGCATGCGCCTGACGGCCCCGACCGGCAGGTCCTCCCGCCCCACGTGGACGCCGTCGGCGTCCGACGCGTAGGCCACGTCCGCGCGGTCGTCCACTATGAAGACAGCGCCGTAGGACGAGCAGAGCTCGCGGATCGCGCGGGCCTCCCTAACCATCTCGCGCGCGGGCGCCGACTTCTCCCTGTACTGGACTATCCTGATCCCAGCCTCCAGGAAGATCCTCGCCGCCTCCAGGTGCCCCCTCCCGAATTCCCTGCTCGTTATCCCGTAGATCCCCGGCGGAAGCTCCCTCCTCGCCACGCGCGCTCGGCGGAGCCCGCCCCTAAAAAGTTAGGGCTGGATGGCGAGGTAGCGTTTAAACGTGGGGCTTTCTTTTGATGTACGATGGAGCAGCAGGAGGTAAGGGCCAGGAGGGAGGAGGAAGACCCCTACGGCAACGCGCTGGCCCAGCTGGCCTCCGTGGCCCAGATCATAGAGATAGACCCGGTGTACTACGAGATGCTGAAGACGCCGAGGAGGGAGATAGTCGTCTACCTCCACATGAGGATGAGGGACGGGAGCGTCAGGAGCTTCGTCGGCTACAGGGTCCAGCACAACAACGCGAGGGGGCCCTACAAGGGCGGGCTCAGGTACCACCCGATAGTCTCCCTGAGCGAGGTCCGCGCCCTCGCCATGCTCATGACCTGGAAGACGGCGCTCATAGACGTCCCGTTCGGGGGCGCGAAGGGCGGCATAACCGTGGACCCGGGCCAGCTGAACGAGGACGAGCTCGAGGAGCTGACGAGGAAGTACGTGGACGCCATATACTACAACATAGGGCCCGAGATAGACGTGCCGGCCCCGGACGTGGGGACGAACCCCCAGGTCATGGCCTGGATAATGAACGAGTACTCCAGGTTGAAGGGGTACAACGTGCCCGCAGTGGTGACCGGGAAGCCGGTGGAGCTCGGCGGATCCCTCGGGAGGAAGGAGGCGACCGGGAGGGGCGTGGCCATAGTGGCCAGGGAGGCGCTCAGGGCGATAAAGGGGAAGGACATCAAGGGCGCGAGGGTCGCGGTGCAGGGCTTCGGGAACGTGGGGTCCAACACCGTCAGGTTCCTCATGGAGATGGGCGCGAAGGTCGTGGCGATAAGCGACATAGGGGGAGGCAGGTACTTCCCGGACGGGGTCCCGGTCCCGTTCGAGAAGCTGTACTCCGACTTCCTGGCCGCGGGGACCGTCGGGAAGCTGCCGTACGGCACGCCGATAGGCAACAAGGAGCTCCTGGAATCGGAGGTGGACGTGCTGATACCGGCGGCCATAGAGAACCAGATAACGGAGGCCAACGCCCGCGACGTGAGGGCCGATATAATAGTGGAGGGGGCTAACGGGCCGACGACGCCGCTGGCCGACAAGATATTGGAGAGGAACGGGGTCGCGGTCATCCCGGACATATTGGCGAACTCGGGGGGCGTCCTGGTGTCCTACTTCGAGTGGGTCCAGAACCTGGAGAGGGAGCAGTGGAGCCTCGAGGAGGTCAACTCGAAGCTCGAGGCGAGGATGGTCAGGGCGTTCAACGAGGTCCACAGGACGGCCGTGGAGAAGGGGATAAGCCACAGGCTAGCGGCCCTCACGATAGCCGTCGACAAGGTCGTCAGGGCGATGAAGCTCTCGGGGTGGCACTGATTGGCGTGTCCGCGGGAGGGCGAGCGCGCGCCCGAGGTCGAGGGGATCCAGGTCGGCGGATCCCCCACCGTCGTCTACTTCTTCCCGAGGGCGTTCACCCAGGGATGCACCAGGGAGCTGAGGAGGTTCGTGGAGCTCCTGGGGGAATTCGAGAAATACGGCGCCAGGGTGTTCGGGGTCAGCGCTGACGGGCCCGGGACGATGGAGAAGTTCGCCTCCAAGTACGGCGCGAGGCCCCCGCTGACGCTGGTCCCGGATCCCGAGAGGAGGATCATATCGGCTTACTGCGCCGGGGGCGGGCGCGGCGCCAGGAGGGTGACCTTCGTCGTGGGCCCCGACGGCAGGATAGCGGCCGTGCTGGAGGGGCTGAGGAGGGCCGAGGACCACGCCGACGCCGCGCTGGAGGTGGTGAGGAGGTTGGTCGGCCGCTAGTCCCCGGCGGAGGGCGGGCTCGAGTACCCGTAGACCCTGAGCTTCCCCCTCGGGGCGTTCACGTTCAGGAGCACCGCCCTCTCCGACCGGGGCGCCGGCATCGGCTTCTCCAGCTCGAGCTCCTCCCCGGAGAGGGACCCGAAGAGCCTGATCCCCCTGAGCACCGCGTGGAGCGAGTTGGAGTCCGGCGCCCACTGGAACCGGTGCGCGACGCGCAGCGATTTCGCGGTCCGGGCGCCCGGCCGCGAGATCGCGTAGCACTCCTTGAGGTCCCTCTCATCCACCCCCCTGAGCGACGCGCCGTACCTCACGCCCGGCCCCACGGACTCGTAGTCCTCGTCGAGCACCTGTATGGACCTTATGGACGCGCGCTTGCCGGACGGGAGGAGGACGACCTCGTCGTGGACCGCCAGCCCCATGAAGGTTATCCCGAGGGCCACGGGCCCCACGCCCTTGACCACGAAGCCGGAGTCGACGAGCGCGAACCCCAGGTCCGGGGTGCGCGGCTCGAGCGGCGCGAAATCCCCGACCATCTCAGCCACCCCGAACCCCCTGAAGGTCGACGAGAACCGGTCCGGGTCCGACGCCATCACGATGCCCCGCCTGCCCGACGCCTCGGCCAGGAGCGCGAGCTCCGCCTCGTCCCTCGATACTTCGTCCGAGATCAGGTAGAAGGCGTCCGACGCCGTCAGGGCTTCGGCGGCGTCGAGCAGGGAGCCGCCCGGCGCGAGCACCGTCAGCAGGTAATCCCCCGACTTACGGTAGTACTTGCCCTCCTCCTTCCTCTTCCCGAGCCTGCCCGCCAGCTCGTCCGCCGCGGCGCGGTCGACCGCCAGGACGGACACCACGCCCCCGGCCAGCATTGCCCCGGGGTCCAGCGGGCGGGCTCTTAAGCGCTCCGCGGCGGAACGCTTTTAGCGCCCTCCGCCGCATCGGCGACGGGTTGGTGAAGGCGTTCGTGCTCGTGAACACGGACACGGGGGCTGAGGAGGAAGTGTTGTCCGAGCTGAGGAGGACGCCCGGCGTGACGGAGGCCTACACAATCTACGGGGTCTACGACCTGATAGCCAAGGTGGAGGCGGACACGCTGGACGAGGTGAAGGAGATAATCAGCTACCGCATAAGGAGGCTCGAGCACGTGAGGTCCACGCTGAGCATGATCGTCGTCGAGCCCTAGGTCCGCCGGCCGACGCCCTTCGCCGGTATCCCGGGCCTCACGAGCCTGTCGAGGTCCAGCAGCCTGTCTATCTCCGCGTCCCCGAAGCCCAGCTCCTTGAGGGCGTCCCTGATCGACTCCCCCCGCGCGATCCTCCTGCCGACCTCCGCTGCCCTCTCGTACCCTATGATCGGGGACACGACCGTTATCAGGGAGGCGCTGCTCTCCGCGTACCTCCTGGCCCTCTCCACGTTCGGGACCACGCCCTCGACGACCTTCGCCATCTTGGAGGCGGCCTCCGCCACTAGGGATATCTCCAGGGATAGGTCGTAGCCGGCGACCGGTATCCCCATGCTCAGCTCGAACTCGCCCAGGGCGCCGGCCAGCTGGACGGCGTGGTCAAGCCCCATGACCTGCACGGAGGCCTGGAGGCACGCCTCCACGGTGACGGGGTTCGTCTTGCCGGGCATTATGCTGCTCCCGGCTATCTCCTCCTGGCCCGGCAGCGAGATCTCGTTCAGCCCCGTCGCGGGGCCGGAGAACATCAGCCTCAGGTCCTGGGAGAGCCTGTAGATGTCCAGGGCCGCCGACCTCAGGGCGGCGCTCACCCCCACGAGGTCCGTGAGGAGCCTCATCGAGGCGAACCTGTCCGGGGACGGGCGGAACCCTATCCCGGTTATCGAGCTGAGCTCCGCCACCGCCGCCTCGGCGAACCCCTCGGGCGCGTTGAGCCCCGTCCCGACGGCCGTGCCCCCCAGCGGGAGCTCCTTCGCGCGCTCCAGGGAGGCCTCCAGCGAGTCCGCGTCCCTGGAGAGCGCGAAGGCGTAGGCGCCGAACTCCTGGCCCATCGTGACGGGGAGGGCGTCCCTCAGGTGGGTCCTCCCCGACTTGTAGACGGATGCGGTCCTGGACGATAGGGAGCGGAGAGCCGAGGAGAGGGAGCGGAGAGCCGGGAGGGCGCGGGCCAGGGACGAGCGGACGGCGGCGACCCTGATGGCGGTGGGCACCACGTCGTTGGAGGACTGGGACATGTTCACGTGGTCGTTCGGGTGGACCCTGGAGCCCAGGATCTCCGAGGCCCTCCTGGATATCACCTCGTTCACGTTCATGTTGAGCCCCGTCCCAGACCCCGTCTGGAAGACGTCCACGACTATCTCGTCGTCCCTCAGGCCCTCCATGACCTCCCTGGCCGCCTCCTCTATCGCCATAGCCACGCGATCGTCCAGGAGCCCGAGGGCGCGGTTGGCCCTGGCGGCGGCCACCTTGACGGCCCCCATCGCCCAGATTATATCCCTCGGGAACCTGGTCCCCGTCTCCAGGAAGAGTCCCCTGGATTTCTCCGTGTAGCTCATCGCCGTCCGTTGGGCCCGCCCGGATTTACCGTTTCCGCGCGCCGGAGGGGGCCAGCGGCGCCTTATCCGACGGCGGAAAATTTAATTTGGGGCAGCCGGATGCGGCCCCAATGCCCCAGGGGATCGTGAAGGTGCCGATCTCGGAGGCCCCGCAGTACGAGGCGGCCAAGCACTTCGGCGCCGCGACCTTCAGGCTGCAGCATAAGGACCTCAGCGGCGTGAAGGGGTTCTGGGTCGCCCTCAGCTACTTCCTCCCGAATGGGGGCGCCGAGATGGACGCCTCCAACGCGGAGAGGGTCTACGTGGTGCTCTCCGGCACCGTGACCGTGATATCGGAGGACGGGAAGGAGTACACGCTGGGGCCGCTCGACTCGGCGTACATACCTCCGGGGGTGAAGCGCGCGATAATCAACAGGGGGAAGGAGCCCGCGGCGATGCTCGTCGTGGTTGGACAGGCGCAGGGTTGAACCGCTCCGCTTAATTCCCACCTGCGCGGCCCAGGGAATGGGCGCGGGCGCGCGTTGACGCAGCAGGATGGCCGCAGGTACGTCCAGCACCCCCTCGTGAGGCCCGACACGGTGGAGTACAGGGAGTACCAGGTGAACATAGCGAGGTCCGCCTACGGCAGGAACACGCTCGTGGTCCTCCCCACGGCGCTGGGGAAGACGGTGATAGCGGCCCTCGTGGCGGCCGAGGTCCTCTACAGGTACAGGAGGTCCAGGGTCCTGGTCATGGCGCCGACGAGGCCCCTCGTCGTCCAGCACGCGAGGAGCTTCAGGTCGATGCTCAGGCTGGGCGAGGGGCAATTCGCAGTGCTGACCGGCAAGGTGCCGCCGGAGGGGAGGACCGCGATCTGGCGGGGCGGCGCCAGGGTCCTGTTCTCGACCCCCGAGGTCGTGAGGAACGACGCCGCGGAGGGCAGGCTTGACCTGGGCTCCTTCTCCCTCCTGGTCTTCGACGAGGCCCACAGGGCGGTGAAGGACTACGCGTACACCGAGATAGCCAGGGCCTACGTGGCGCGCGCCGAGTACCCGATGATACTGGCGATGACCGCTTCACCGGGGGCGGACCCGGAGAGGATAAGGGAGGTCTGCAGGAACCTCTACATAGAGGCCCTGGAGTACAGGAGCGAGTACGACCCGGACGTCAGGCCCTACGTCCACCCGGTGGAGGTCGCGTGGAGGAAGGTCAGGCTGCCCCCGATCTACGGCGAGGCGTCGTCCCTCATACGCTCCATGTTGGGGAGGAGGGTGGAGAGGCTCCGCGCCCTCGGCTTCGACCTGGACCCCAGGCGCGTGACGAGGAGGGAGCTCATAGAGCTGGGCGACAAGCTCAGGTCCGAGCTCGAGGCGGCGCCTAGGGAGGGGCGCGGAAGGATCTTCGAGGCCCTGAGGAACCAGTCCGCGGCGCTGACGCTGCTCCACATGCTGGAGCTCGTGGAGGCGCAGGGGATGCACGCGCTGAGGGCCTTCCTCGAGAGGATGGAGGGGAAGAGGACCTACTCGGCGCTCGCCGGGGAGGCGGAGTTCCCCGCCCTGATGGAGCTCGCGCGCTCCGCCGACGTCGAGCACCCGAAGCTGCTGGAGCTGAAGGAGGTCGTGTCGGAGCAGCTGTCCTCGAACCCCTCCTCGAGGATCCTGGTCTTCACCCAGTACAGGGACACGGTGGCCCACATAGCGGAGGAGCTCGCCAAGATCCCGGGGGCGAGGGTCGGTACGTTCGTGGGCCAGGCCTCGAGGGGAGGGGTCAGGGGCATGAGCCAGGAGGAGCAGATAAGGGCCCTGGAGGCGCTGGAGAGGGGGGAGATCAACGTCCTCGTGTCCACCTCCATAGCGGAGGAGGGGCTGGACGTGCCGTCGGTGGAGCACGTCGTGTTCTACGAGCCCATACCCAGCGAGATACGCTACATACAGAGGAGGGGGAGGACGGGGAGGAGGGCGCCCGGCAAGGTGACCATACTCGCGGCGGAGGGGACGCTCGACGAGGCGTACCTCTACGCCAGCCTCGCGAGGGCGAGGAAGATGAGGAGGATCGTTGACGCCGTGAGGGCCGAGCTGCGCCCGATGCTGAGGGCCGGGCCCCCGCCCGAGGACCCCATGAGGGAGGAGGAGCTCGTGGAGGCC
>CAYFJD010000051.1:0-7181 GCA_964343285.1 uncultured Nitrososphaerales archaeon | reverse complement strand
CCGAGGAGCAGGCGGGGCGGGGGGGGGCGTCGGGGGGGGGGCGCTGACCCCGGGGGGGGGGGGGCCCCCCGAGACGCCCCTGCCGATACTCAGGACGTTCGAGTTCGCGGCGCTGCTGTTCGTCATCGTTACGGCCTCCAAGATCGTGGAGGCCCTCGTCCCGCAGGCGCTGCCCGCCACGATAGCGCTCTCCTCGCTGGCGAACGTTCTGAGCTCCGTCTACGCGGTCGGGGTGCTGTACGCGAAGGGGCAGATAACGGCGGCGGCCGCCGGCTATTTGGCCTCGACGTCTATGCTCGTCGGGGCGGCCGAGAAGGTGGCCCTCTCGATGCTCATAAAGGATCGCGGGGCGCGCGCGAGCGCCCTGGGGGCGACGGCGGCTGCGACGGCGGCGATAGCGGCGGCGGTCGTCCTCTTCCGTTGACCCGACGCCCCGCACAACTAACGGGAGACGAGCGCCTCGAGCCTCCTCCTGAGCGGGCTCAGGACGGGCTCCTCCGAGCGCTCCGCGGACATCCTCTCCTTTGCCTCCTCCACGTAGTCGAGGATCTTCTCCGGCGTCAACCCCTCCGAGAACTTGGCCGCGCGGTTCAGGAAGTACATTATGAGCATGCGCATGGGGGCCGCCCACACGCCCCTCAGGTAGAACCTGCTCACTATATCCTTGGCCCAGCGCACGCTGTGGCGCAGCGTAGCCAGCATGAGCTCCGCGTGTTCCCTGCCGAGGTTGACGGACCTGAACCAGTCCTCCTTCCTCAGGACCCCCATCGGCACGAAGAACATGGGCACGACCATGGACCTGTATCCCTTCAGCCTATCCATCAATTCTATCGTCCTAACCACATCGTCTGGCGTCTCGCCGGGCAGGCCGAGTATTATTGTGGCGGCCGGGATTATGCGGTTCTCGTGCAGTATCGAGAAGGCCTCCTCCACGACGTCCGGCCACTTCTCGGCCGGGTATGGGGACGCCTTCGCCGGCATTATTATGCGGGCTAACCTCGGTGATCCGGTCTCTATGCCGGTCTGGAAGCCCATGAAGTCCTGTCCGTCGCTGAGCAGAAGCTCGGACAGCTTCCTGATCAGTCCGTGTTCCCTCTCCGCGGCCACAACGGCCGCTAGGCTCGCGTGGCTCCAGGCTATCGACTTGTCGTAGTAGCGCCTGGCCAGCTCGTGAAGCTTCAGCAGGGGCTCCGGGCGCGGATGCACACCATCAGCGCCGTAGAGGAGCACGTCCTCGCTGTGAAGTATGCCGCCGCGTATGCCGGCGGCCCTGTTCACCTTCAGCTCCTCCTCTATTACGTCGAGGGGTATGTGCCTCAGGGGCCTCAGGGTCACGTTGCAGAATTTACAACCTCTCGGGCAACCCCTCATTATCTCTATTAAACCATTCACGCTAGCGCCCTTTATCTTGCTTATCTCGTTCAGCTTCGGGGAGTCGCGTGGGGCAACGCTCACGTACCTAGGCAGCTCCGAGCCCTCCAGGACCGCCCTCGCGAGCTGGACGACCACCTTCTCCGCCTCGCCGTCCACTATCGTGTCCACCGCGAACCGCTCGACGTACTGGGGCACGTAGAGCCACTGCCAGGCGGCGGGTCCGCCGACTATTATCTTGAGGCCCGGGTTGCGGTTCCTCTTGACGTCCGCCACGGTAGACATGAACCTGAGGAGGCTCTTCCTGTTCACGGGCTCGCGCCCGGTCACGAGCCACCATTCGCTGCTGGGCGGGTTGAAGGCGAAATAGTCGTGGTGCCCTATCAGGAAAGCCTTGGCATCCGCGGCGTAGCGGGGGACGTCGTCGGGGTCCACCACGGCGGCGTTGAATCCGGCGTCCAGCAGGGCCGCCTCTATCTTCCTGAGGCCGTAGGGTGCGAACTTGGGCAGCCCGTCGGGACCCTTCTCGACCTTGGGCGCGGAGAGCCACATCCAAAGCCACTCGGGGAGGAGGACCGCCGGACCAGTGGTCATGAAGCCTATGAACTCCCTGCCGTGGTGCGTGGTCATCAGGGTCCTGTCCACGCTTATCACGAAGTCCAGCTTCCTCGCCATTCGATCACCTCCAGCCCGTCGATCCCCGCCCTCACCAATATCCTGGGGCTACCCCCCGGATCGCCCTCCACGACCGTGAACGACGCGAAAAGGAAGCTCTGGAGGGCCTCCCTAAGGAAGTCCTGGCATTCCGTGAACTTGGCGCCCCTGAGGGCCACCAAGAACCTATAGGCGCCCTTCGCCGCCAGCCTGGATATCACGGCGGTGAAGTCGTGCGACATTTCCTCCGGAGGGCACCCGTCAACGACGACCTCAACGTCATAGGTCGCTGACCGCAACGTCTCGATCCTTTCCGGCGCCTACATATTAAGTTACCTTGGCGTCAGCCGCCGGCGCGCGCGAGGCGCGCCACGACCTTCTCGCGCACCTCCATGGCGTGCTCCTTCAGGTGCTCCTTGAAGTCCTCCCACTGCTCCGGCGGGGCGAGGCTGAACGTCGCCCTCTCCAGCACCTCGTTCACCGCCGGGTGCACGTGCATGCTCCTGTAGACCGGCAACAGCGACTGGTCCCGCGTGTTCATGAGGACTATCGCCTCGTGGATCATGGATGACGCGTACGGCCCGATTATGTGCGCCCCTAACAGCTTATTCGTGTCCTCCTCCACTATAACCTTCGCGAAGTTGTGCTCGTCTTTCATGGCCAGCCCCTTGGCGGTATCCCTGTATAGATAATATCCGACGAGGTAGTTCCGCCCCTTCAGGTCCTCCTCCCTCGAGCCCACGGCGGCCACCTCGGGCTGCACGAATATGGCGTGGGGCACCGCGTGGTAGTCCACCTTGATTCTCTGGCCCCTGAAGGCGTTGTAGTAGACCACCTGGCTCTCGTAGTTGGCTACGTGCTTGAACATGTGCTTCCCTATGGCGTCGCCGCAGGCCCAGATGTTGGGCTTCGTCGTCTCCAAGTACTCGTTGACGATTATCCAGCCCTTCTCGTCGGTCTTGACGCCCGTCACCTCCGGCTTCGTGATGTCCGAGTTGCTCTTCCTCCCAGCCGCCACGACTATCTCGTCCACCTCCAATTCTATGGTCCCCTCCTTGCCCTCGGCCACCACCACCTTAGATTCGCCCCTCCTCCTTACCTCCACCACCCGATATCCCGGCACTAGATCCATGTGCTCCGACAGCTCCATCTCAAGCAGGTAGGATATCTCGGGCTCCTCCTGCGGGGCTATCCTGGGCAGCATGTCGAAGATCGTCACGCGCGAACCCATCATGGCGAGGAAGAACCCGAACTCGAGCCCTATGTAGCTGCCCCCGATGACCGCCGTCCTGGGGGGAAGCCTCCTGAGCTCGAAGAAGTTCTCGTTCGTGAGGTAGCCGGCCTCCTCCAGCCCCGGTATCTCCGGCACGAGGGGACGGGACCCGGTGCAGAGGAGTATCTTGTCGCCCTTTATTATCTCGTTCCCAACTTTGACCGTGTACTCGCCGACGAACTCGCCAGTCGTGCGGTAGAGGTCGATCCTCGGGTCGCGCCTGATGTTCTCCTCTATCATCCGGCTCTCCCCCATCACCTCGTCGTAGGCCCACTCCATTATCTTGGGGAAATCCACCCCGCCCACCTTGACGTCGATCCAGTAGTCCTTCGCGCGCTTGATGTTGTGCATGAGCTCCGCGACGTACAATATCATCTTGGACGGTATGCAGCCGCGCGTGAGGCATATGCCGCCCACCGGCGCGTTCTCGATGACCGCCACGCGGAGCCTTGGGTTGTGGCCGAGGAGCTCCGACACGATGTTCATCGCGGAGCCGGTGCCGAAAGCTATTATATCGTAGTGCTTCACGCCGCCGGAGATAAGGCCGCCTCTATAATTTCTTTCTGCGCCATACTTCGGCCCCGTTGGCTTCAGGCGCGCGCCATCGCGTCACGTCCGGGAAACCATCCAGCGATCCCCTAGGCCACGGGTTCAAGTCGTGGAGTCCCGGCGGGCCCGCGCCCCATGCGGCGGCTTCGAGCGCGGAGGGATTCGACTGCCCGCCCGTGCCGTCGCGGCCAAGGATCCTATTCGTTCGGGTCCGTCAGCCGCGCTTAGGCGAGGGGCTAAACCCCCGCGAGCCTCCGCTCACGGTATCTGAGGATCCATGACCACGTAGTTCACCATGCGTCCTACGTTGTCGGCTTCCGACACCACCACGTCCCCCGGCTTCAGATAAGGTCCATCGGTCGAGAGGCCGACCCCCGAAGGAGTCCCGGTCGAGATGACGTCCCCCGGCTTCAGAGTCATCCCGTCGGACGCGTATTCCACGAGCTTCTCCACGGGGAATATCATATCGCGGGTGTTCCCGCGTTGCTTCAGTTCTCCGTTCACGTAGAGCCTTAGCTCCACTTCGTGCGGATCGCCGAGCTCGTCCGGCGTGACTAGCCAGGGGCCCAGGGGCAGCGAGTTGTCCAAGGCCTTACCCCTTATCCAGTTCGGCCCATAGCCCCTCGCGGTGCGCTCGAACTGTAGGTCGCGGAAGCTGACGTCGACCGCCAGCGCGTAGCCGGCGACGCACTCGAGGGCGTGCGCCGCATCTATATATTTGCACTTCCTGCCTATTATGGCCGCTAGCTCCACCTCCCAGTCCACCTTCTTCGATGGCCTCGGCACGTATATCTGGCCCCCGTCGCCCACCAGCGAGTTCCTGAACTTGGCGAAGAAGTACGGTTCGGGCGGCAGCGCTGAGCGCACCTCGTTGCCGTGTTCCGCGTAGTTGACCGCGACCATCAAGATCTTCTCCGGATATAGGACGACTGGAAGCTTCCTGGGCTCGGGTATCGGCTCCCCCAGCTTCGCCACGCGCTCCTCGTTCCGCGCTATGAGCTCCAGCGAGCCGCTCGAGAGCACGTCGTCAATGCTGAGGGACCCCCGTCCGCCCAACTCCACGCCAGCCGCCCTCGCCCATGATCCCACGTCGTAGTACGACCCGTCTATGAAGGCGGCCACCCCGACGGTCCCCTCCCTCTCGTAGTTCGCCAGCTTCATGTCGCGCCGGGATGTGCCCGGCGCCTTAAAACGGATGCGCTCGCGCGCCCTACAACAGGGAGGATATTATCCCGAGGAGCCCCGCGCCGGAGACCACGGCGGCCATCGCCCAGTAGATCGCCCTCTCCCACGGCCTCAGCGGATGGCCCCTCATGACCTTGGGATCGGAGACCAGCCTCCCCAGGTAGTAGAGGGGCGGCAACATCACGATTGTGTAGCCCGCCATCAGGTTGAGCATGAGGGATATCAAGTTCCTCTCGAACGACGCCGCAAGAGCCGCGGCGCCGCCCATCGCCGCGTAATACGCGAGTCCGAGCCTCTTGGAGTCCGAGCCGACCGCGGCCAGGAACCCCCATCCCGAGGCCATGGAGGCGACCGTCAGGGCCAAGAAGCCCGCGGCCAGGAACCCCACCCCCATCACCAGGGACGAGAGGGGGCCGAGCGGGCGCAGCAGGTCCGCTATCTCGGAGGGGGAAAGGCTGAGCGCGGACGCCTCATCGTATGCCCTGAGGCCGTATCCATCCACTACCGTTATGGCCATGAGGACCTCCGAGACTATCGCGCCGATCAGCGTCTCCAGCCTCTCCAGCGGGAGGTCCGCCCTCCCCAGCCCCTTCCTGGCGTCGGCCCCCGAGTGGAAGAACAGCATCCACGGCATTATCACGGCACCTATGCTGGCCGCCAACAGGAAGCCATAACCGGGGCTCAGGTACGGTTGGACGGGGTTCAGCCCCTCGAACAGCAGGCGCTTTACGTTGACCGGGAAAAACGCCGGCGAAGCCAGTACGGCGGCGACTAGCACGAAGCTCACGGGCAGCAGCGCGGCCTCGGCAGTCCTATATCTCCCGGTGGCGACGAGCGCCAGGTACGCCGCGAACGCGGCGGCCAGCGCCGGCGCTGGGGGTATGCCCAGGAGGTCGGCGCCCAGCGCTATCCCGGCGAACTCGACCACGTAGGTCATGAAGTCGGTGAGCGCCATGGGTAGGGCTGCAACGGCCGCCGGACCTCCTCCGTACCTCTCCCTTATGGCCCTCCCGAGGCCCATGCCGGACGTGGTGCCGAGCCTCCCCGCGGCATCCTGGATGAAGAAGAGCGGAGCCGTCAACACCAACATCACGAAGACCATGCGATACCCCCATAGCGCCCCGTCCTGTAACCCCGTCACTATCGACGCTACGTCTACATCCGCTATCATGACGAGCCACGCCGGCCCGAATGTTCGCATGAACTTCGATATTCCTTCGGCGTTCAACCGCACGGCTACGCGCGGCGCACGTTAATTAGGTTATACTAATTTTCGCGGCGCACGTTTCATTTTAAATCCGGGAGGGCCCTCCTGAACCTCTCGGCGCCCATAGCTATCAGGGGGATCACTATCCTGGGGGCATCGATGTCCCCCAGGACTATGTGCCATGTGTGGCCGCAGCCCTGGCACTTCGCCAGGCCGAGCAACCCACTTTTATCCGAGTAAACCCCCAGCTTGACCTCCTCGCCGCACCGCGGGCACCTCAGGGAACCCTCGGACTGGAGCCATTTGTAACCGCAGAGGGGACATATCATGTAGTACTTGTCACCCTCCGCGACCATAGCATCGCTCTCCGTACCGCACAGCGGGCACCGATCCCCCTCCCACTCGACGACGCCGTTCTTGCGCTCGTATTCCTCCGCGTATGCTCTGGCCACGGCCTGGATCGCCAGCACGACGGGCACCACTTCCCGGTCCCTCGAATCTCCTCCGGCCGGGGCTTGCCATCCAAGGGCATCGGCTATCTCCTCCGCGGCCTCGCTCAGCGAACCATCCGCCTCCATCGAATCTATCACCTCCTCGAGCCCCTTGGACAGGTCTATCGCGCCGCGTACCCTGCGCAATATGAGCAGCTGCGCCTCCTCGACCTTCTTGGCCTCCTCCAGGTCGGGCTCATCCAGCATCAGGAATCCGTACTTCTTCAGCGCCTCCTCGAACGCGTGGACGTCGTCCACGAATCTGCGGTGGCGCCTCCTACAAAAAACCGTTGCGGCGATGTATTTAGTTAATTTTAAATTTAATATTAACAACGGAAAAATTACTATAAAATTATAGTGAAGGGGAACGTTTATATTGTACTTATTTCGATTATGCTTGAGGATGAGGAGAAGCGCAATATCCAGGACCGCCCTCTGGGCCATAATAGCG
>CAYFJD010000050.1:0-7305 GCA_964343285.1 uncultured Nitrososphaerales archaeon | reverse complement strand
TGTAGCACTCGTTGGCCGCGTTGACCACGGTCGGCGTCCCGAGGGCGGAGGCGAATCCGTAGAGCCAGTGGTTGAAGTCGCGGTTGGTCCCAGTGGCAACGGCTATGGCCTCCGGGCCGTACTTCTCGCGTATCTCGAGGAGCCTCGACGCGATGAAGTCCATGGCCTCCTCCCAGGAGACCTCCCTCCACGAGCCGCCGTCCCTAATCATGGGGCGCCTTATCCTGTTTGGGTGCCGGAGCATCTCCGCCGACGCTATGGCCTTGGCGCAGATGTAGCCGTGGCTCACCGGGTCCTCCGGGTCGCCCTCGATGGATGAAACGGAGCCGTTGCGCACGTGGACTATAACGCCGCAGGAGCCGTGGGCGCACGCCCTGCACGCGGTCCTGTAGCTGCCGTCGGGGACAACAGGGATGGCGCGGGGATCGCTCATCGCTTGCCCATCGCCGGCGATCTCTATAAAGGCGGGGCTGCCGGGGCGGCGGATGTAGATCGCGCAGGGAATCCAATCTGTCGATCAGCGCGCGATTTCGGCGAAGGCGATCCGCGCCGCGATATTATCCCTACACCGTCGTCGAAAATGTGAGCTAACGTTATTTATTGGGACGCGCTGCCGAAGACGGTGCAAGCGCCTCCGACCGCGTTACCTAATGGCCGCCGGCCGCTCATCGACTCGTTCGGGAGGGTCATACGGAAAATCAGGATCTCGGTGACCGAGCGCTGCAACTTCCGCTGCGTGTACTGCATGCCGGTGGCCCCCACATGGTTCGATAGGGGCGCCGTCCTGAGCTTCGAGGAGATCGCGCGCGTCGTCAGGGTGGTCGCTTCGATGGGGGTGGAGAAGGTGAAGCTGACCGGCGGGGAGCCCCTCATGAGGAAGGGCGTGGAGGAGCTGGTGGCGATGATCGCGGGGCAGCCGGGCGTCAAGAGCGTAAGCATGACGACCAACGGGTTCTTCCTGGAGGAGAAGGCGGACGCGCTCAGGAGGGCGGGCCTGGGCGCTGTGACGGTCAGCCTGCCCAGCCTGGACAGGGAGAAGTTCAGGTCGATAACCGGCGTCGATGCCCTGGACAGGGTGATCCGCGGGGTGGACGCCGCCCTCTCAGCTGGGTTCTCCCCAGTGAAGTTGAATGCCACCATAATAAGGGGGTTGAACGAGGACGAGGTGCCGAAGCTGGCCGAGTTCGCCAGGGACCGCGGCGTGTTCATCAGGTTCATCGAGTTCATGCCCTTCGACGGGAAGGGCTCTTGGAGGCCGGACAGGGTCGTGTCTTGGCGCGAGATGTACGATTCCCTGAAGGCGAAATTCGACCTAGAGCCCCTGCCGAGGGAGCCCGGCAGCACGTCGATGAACTTCGCGTTCAGGGGCGGAAGGGGAGGGGTTGGGTTCATAGCATCCATAACGGCTCCCTTCTGCGACGACTGCGAGAGGATCAGGCTCACCGCCGACGGGAGGATCGTGCCGTGCATGTTCAGCCCCAAGGAGTTCGACCTGCGTTCCCTGCTCAGGAGCGGCGCGTCGGACTCGGAGCTGGAGGAGGCCATCCGCGCGGCTGTCAGCGCGAAGGATCGGGGGGTGAAGTACATGCTGCAGGCCGGGAACCTCCCCAACAAGATAAGGCCGATGTACGTCCTGGGCGGCTGATGCCTCTAAAACGTTGACGATTTTTTCATCCGCTCCATAAATCGGCCTCGTTAAGTTTAATAGAGGATGCGCCCGGCGCTGGGGCGTGGTGGAGGGCTGGAGGATCGTCAGGGCGGAGGACGCGGTCGGCAGGAGGGCCGCCCACGACATAACCACAGTATCTGCGTCCGCCAAGGGCCCCATCGTGAGGCGCGGCGAGGTGATAACCGAACGCCACCTGGCGGCGCTCAAGGAGGCCGGCCACGACTACGTCGCCGTGCTGGACCCCGAGGGCGCGGTGGAGGGCGTAGTATGGGAGGACGAGGCCGTCACCGAGCTGGCGCGCGCCGCGGCCGGCGAGGGGACCGAGGTGCGCTACGCCGGCGAGGGCAAGGCCTTCATCCACGCGTCAAGGGCCGGATACCTGGCGGTGGATCCGGGGCTGCTGTCGGGCATCAACTCGACCACGGACTTCCGCGTGATCTCGAGGCGCTCCGGATCTTGGGTCAAGCCCGGCGAGTTGCTCGCCGTGGTGGAGCTGATACCGCTCTACGTCCAGCGCTCGGAGGTGGAGCGCGCCAAGGATTCCCTGCGCAGTTCGATATCCGTCAGGGCCCCCCTCGGCCTCGGCGCCTGGCTGGTCGTCACGGGGACCGAGATCTACGAGGGGCGCGTGAGGGACCTGGCGGAGGGCGCCGTCTCCCCTAAGCTCGAGCAGTACGGCTGCAGGCTCCTCGGCAAGACGGTTGTGCCGGACGACGAGCGCGCGATATCATCTGCTATACTGGAGGCGGCCTCCAAGTCCGACCTCGTGGTTGTCACGGGCGGTATGAGCGTGGATCCGACGGACGTAACCCCGAGGGCGGTGCTCTCAACGGGGGCCAGGCTCGTCATGTACGGGTTCCCCGTAAAGCCGACCACCATGAGCCTGTTGGCCTACCTAGGTGATAAGCCGGTGATCGGGGTGTCCTCGGGGGTCGTCCACTTCTCGAGGGAGAACGTCCTGGACGTGCTGTTGCCTCGCATATGCACGGGCGGCAGGTGGAGCAGGGAGGAGCTGGCCTCGCTCGGCGACGGCGGCCTGATGAGGAGCTACCTGGAAGAGGTCCAGGCCAGGAAGGACTAGATGAGGTTGACCTCCACGTAGTCCCCGGGACCCGGCGCGTCGTCCTCGTCCAGGTTCAGGAGGCCGTCGACCCCCGCCAACTTGGAGGTCACGCCGGTTCCGTGCTTGTAGACGACGGTCGCGGCGCCCCCCTCCGAGAGCCTGACCAGGTATTGTTGCGCGAACCCCCTTTTCCTCTCGGGCAGCTCCTCCAGGAGCATCGCCCTCCTCGAGGGCCAGGGGCGATGGGTCGCGCCCGCCACTAGGTACATGAGCGGGTCCAGGAGCCTCGTCAGCGCGTGGAGCGCCGCCAGCGGATGGCCGGGCAACACGGCTATCAACTTGCCGCCGAGCGCCGCCAACTTCGCCGGCTTGCCGGGCTTCATCCGGAAGTCCCCGGCTGAGCAGTCGGCGGACTCGGCCAGCCTGCGCGTGAAGTCCACCGAGCTGGGGCCGCTCCCGCCGAACGTGACCAGCACGTCCGCGTCCTCCAGGGCCCTCTCCGCCTCCCGCGAGATCACGGCCGGGTCGTCCGGGAGGACCTTTGAGCCGACCAGCTCCGCGAATGGCGCCCTGAGCGCCAGGTACCACTCGAGCAGAAGGGAGTTCGATTCCGGGATGACGCCCCTGCGGAGGAGCGAGGAGGGAGGGACGTCCCTGTCCCGTGCGAGCTCCGAGCCGACGCTCAGCGCCCTCACCCTCACGCGGCGGCGCGCCCGCACGGCGTCGATGCCGACGCTCGCGAGCGCCACCACGTCCACCCGCGTGAGGACCCTCCCGCGCGCCACCATCAGATCGCCCTTCCTCGCGTGGTATCCGGGCGGGTCGACGTAACTCCAAGGCCTCACCC
The DNA here is from genome assembly GCA_964343285.1 of uncultured Nitrososphaerales archaeon. Lineage (GTDB taxonomy): Archaea > Thermoproteota > Nitrososphaeria > Conexivisphaerales > Conexivisphaeraceae > Conexivisphaera. The sequence continues at coordinate 3,726 of CAYFJD010000050.1, read as the reverse complement.
GCTCCTCCACCCTGATGTACGTGGATCCGTCCCTCTCCACCACGCGGGCCTCCTCCTGGGGCACTATCGCGTCCAAGTAGCTGGGCAGGTAGGCGCCGGTCGTCACGTAGAGCGCCTCCCCGGGCCTTACCTCGGGGGCCCTAGTGCCGAGCGGCGCGCTGCCCGCCACCCTGAGCTCCCCCGGGGTGTCGGCGGACCTCACCGCGTACCCATCGTACTCGGCCTTCGGCACGGGAGGATAGTCTTCGGGCGCGCGCACGTCGTCCTCGAGGACGAGCCCAGCTGCGTCCCACACGCGCACTTCCCCTGCCCCCGGCACCGGATGCAGGCACCTGGAGACGCGCTCCAGCCCCTCCTTAACCCGTATCACACCCTACCCATCGCGCGGACGGAGAAAAGGATAACGAAAGGTTGGATCGCACGGCGCGCGTGAAGCCCTCCGGCGTCATCGCGCTGCTCACGGACTTCGGCGAATCGGACTATTTCGTGGCCAGCATGAAGGGCGTCATATTGGGGCTGTTCCCCTCCGCCGTGATAGTGGACCTGAGCCACGAGGTGCCCCCCTTCAACGTCAGGCGCGGGGCCTTCATCCTGTGGAAGGCGTACAAGTGGTTCCCCCGCGGCACGACGTTCCTAGGGGTCGTCGACCCGGGCGTCGGCTCCCCCAGGAAGGCGATCCTCGTGGTAGGACGTAACTATTACTTCGTGGGCCCCGACAACGGGCTGCTTAGCCCGGCGGCCCTCGAGGACGGGGTTGAGCACGTGGTGGACCTCTCACCGCTCCTCTCCAGGGGGCCCGCCAGCAGCACGTTCCACGGCAGGGACGTGTTCGCGCCGGCGGCGGCGATGGTCGCCAGGGGGGACGACCCTCTGAGCCTCGGCCCGCCGACGGAGATGTCTAGCGTGCTGGACTTCGGCCGGGCGTCCCTCGAGGGCGGCGCGCTCAGGTGTAGCGTAGTCTACGTGGACCGCTTCGGGAACGCGTTCACGAGCTTCACCGGCTATCCCCCGTGGCCGCTGGGCCAGAGGCTCTTGGTGGAGCTGGGGACCGATCCGCGGCGCCGCGCGGTGGGCACCTACGTGAGGACGTACTCCGACGTGGGCCGGGGCGAGGTGGCCGTCCTGGTGAACTCGGAGGGGCACCTGGAGCTCGCGGTGCGCGAGGGGGACTTCGCGTCCCTTTACTCGGTCTCGGAGGGCGATGCGGTCTCGCTGCTCCCTCTATGACACCTCCTGGAGGCATCCGTCGCCGCGTCGTGAGCCTCCTGGACGGGGAGAGGCAGCTTGCCGGCCTCGGTCAGCGTGGCCTCCGCCAGCCTCACCGCGTCCTCCAGGGAGATCCCGTGCCCCACGCTCACGTAGATCTTCAGGCGGCCGCTCCTGATTATCTTGGCCACCTCCTCGCCGTCCACGACCAAGGTGTCCCCGACCTCCTCGCCGACGAGCCTGCTCTTGGCGATCCCGACGCTCCTGAGGCCCAGGACGACCCCCAGGTGCGACGCTATCCCGAACCTCCTCGGGTGGGCCAGCCCGTGTCCGTTCACCATTAGCACGTCCGGCCTCCCCCTCAGCCTGTTGAGCGCGGATATCATGGGCCCGGCCTCGCGGAACGCCAGGAACCCGGGTATGTACGGGACCCTCTCCTCCAGCTCCGAGACGGCGCGCTCCAGGACCTTCGGGCCCTCGACGTCCACGAGGGCCGCGGCGCCGAACGCCCTGCCGCAGGCGTACGCCACGTCGAGCCCGGCCACCGTGCGGACCTCGGCCCGCCCGCGGGGGACGGAGACGCGCGATGAGAGGAGGATCTGCGCGAACCTCGCCTTCTCGGTCGAGAAGTTCAGCCTCCGGAGGCGGCCGCCAGCTTGTTCAGCCTCTCCCACTGCTCCTCCACCATCCTCTTCAGGTTCTCCAGCGCCTCCCTGTACTGGGGGAGGAGCAGGTGCCTGAACCTGCCCTGGATGGACAGGAAGTCCTCGAGCGGCCTCGGCTTCGTGACGGGCACGGTGATCCTGTAGCGCCCGCCCTCCACCTCGTAGAGCGGGAAGAACCTGGTCTCCACCGCCCTCTTGGCCACCTCTACCGTGAGCGACGGGTCGAAGCGCCACCCCCTGTTGCACGGGGCGTAGACGTGGAGGAAGGTCGGGCCGTCGTAGCTCAGCGCCTTCCTGACCTTCGTCATCAGGTCCTTCCAGTGGGATATCGAGGCGGTCGCCGCGTAGGGCACGCCGTGCGCGACCACTATGCCCATTATGTCCTTCTTGCGCTCCCTCTTCCCCGGCCACACCTTACCGTAGGGGCTGGTGGTCGTCCACGCGCCGTAAGGCGTGGCGCCGCTCCTCTGTATCCCCGTGTTCATGTAAGCCTCGTTATCGTAGCACACGTAGAGCATGCGGTGCCCCCTCTCCAGCGCCCCCGAGAGGGCCTGTATCCCTATGTCGAACGTGCCGCCGTCCCCTGAGAACACTATTATCGGCCTCTCCCTCTCCAGCTCGCCCCTCCTGACCAGCGCCTTCATGGCGGCCTCTATGCCGGACGCGACCGCGGCCGAGTTCTCGAACGCGACGTGCACCCATGGGACCAGCCAGGCGCTCTCCGGGTAGACGCTGGTCACGACCTCGACGCACCCCGTGGCGTTCACGACTATCGGGTCCTCCGGCGCCGCCTGGAGTATCTGGCGCACCGCTATCATGGGCCCACAGCCGGCGCACGCCCTGTGGCCGGGCGCCAGCCTCTCCCTGCGCTCTATGTCGAAGAGGCTGCGCACCTCCGCGCGCGGCGCTGGCCTGGATTCCTCGGAGCTCACCTAGCCTCACCTCCCGTAGTAGAAGAACGCCTCGAATCCGGGACCTGGCTTCGAGGCGTACCTGAAGAGGCGCTGCGCGTCGTCCTCGGTGAACCACCTGCCGCCCAGCCCGTACACGACGTTGATCAACCTCTTCCTGATCCCGGCCCTGTATAGGGCCGCCATGACGTCCGAGGCCAGCGGATGGGCGATCGCGCCGTAGCTTACGGACCTATCCATCACGATCAAGGTGTCCGCCCCCTCTACTGCCTTGAGGAGCTCCTCGGCGGGGAAGGGCCTGTACCATCCCAGGCTGACCACCCCGGCCTTTATGCCCTCCGACCTCCTTATTGCGCCGGCGGCCGCCCTCGCCGTACCCGCGTAGCTGCCCAACATGACCATGACCACGTCGGCGTCCTCGGACAGGAAGGCCTTGACCGGCCCATACGCCCTGTCCGAGATCTTCGCGTACTCGAGCTCCACGGCCCTGATGGCCCGCCTCGCGTCCTCCATCGCGCGCTCCTGGTCCTCCTTGAAGAACTGGTAGGTGTCGGGGAGCGCCATCATGCCGAAGCTCTTCGGCGTCTTGTCCAGGAGGGTGTTCCTGCGCGGCGGCCTCCCCACGAACGCCCCGACCACGTCGTCCGGCAACATGTTGACGACCTCCGCCGAGTGCGTCAGTGTGAAGCCGTCCAGGTTGACGGCCACAGGTAAGTTGACGGCCTCCGATATGCGGAACCCCTGTATCACGCGGTCGTAGGCCTCCTCCGCGCTCTCCGCGAACAGCAGTATCCAGCCGCTGTCCCTGGATCCCATGATGTCGCTGTGATCGTTGTGGATGTTGAGGGGGGAGTTGAGCGCCCTGTTTGCCACGGCCATCACTATTGGTAGCCTGAGGCCGCTGGCCGCGTAGAGCATCTCGTGCATGAACGCGAGCCCCTGGC
>CAYFJD010000049.1:0-7495 GCA_964343285.1 uncultured Nitrososphaerales archaeon | reverse complement strand
GCCCTCGTCCTGACCTAGCGCGACAGCTCGCGCGCCACCGCCTCCTTGTCGTCCATCTCCGCGTGTCGCGTCATATGGCTCGCCCTTGAACTCCGCCGTTGCGCACCTGTCGGGATGCCTCGTGGCGAAGAAGACCCTCTTTTCTCGCTCGCGATGTACCTTCCCTCCTTTATGACGCCCGGGAGCCTGAGCCCCTCCCACCAGCCGTGCGGCTCCGTCGAGACCGACGTGACGTTCCCGAGGGAGAACTCGAGCCTCCTCTTGAGGGCCGCCACGGCCTCTTGAAAATTCTATTATACGTAGCAGGTGCGCCGTCGCGGAGATGGCGACCCGTCTCGCCCGCGGGCGCGGACTCGCGCGGAGGTAGGCTTCCAATGGGGCCGGAGCTCAGGCTCTACGCGTCCAAGGGGATCCGCGTCTACTTCTCTAGCCTGACGAGCATACTCGCACCGATATACCTGGCTAGGCTGGGGCTCGGCCCCCTGATGGTGGGGCTCGGGGTTGTCGCGATAGCCGCAGGAAACGTGGCCTCCAACGTCGCCATGACGTGGCTGGGGCTCGGGAGGCGCAGGTCGCTCCTCCTCTTCGCATCACTCATGATGGCCTCCGGGCTGTTGCTGGCCTCCGTGGATTGGGTGCCGGCCATCTACATAGCGCTCTTCCTGAGCAACGTCAGCACGACTGGGACGGAGGCCGGCCCCTTCCAGTCCGTGGAGGTCGGCGTCCTGCCTAGGCTCGTGGACCAGCGCAGGAGGAATAGGGCCTTCGGCCTCTACAACGTGATCGGCTACGCCGCCTCGTCGGCCGGCGCGCTCTCCTCCGCGATCCCCTACCTATCGCTCGGCGTCCCCTCGATGCGCACGGCGTTCCTGGGGCTCACGGCGTCCGGCGCGGTAATGCTCGCCATATACTACGGCCTGAGGGGGATAGAGCCCGACTCCCCCGTGATCGCGCGCCCTGGGCTTGCGTCCTTCAGGCCCCGCGCCCTGCGCGACCTGAGGAACCTCTCGGCGCTCTTCTCGGTGGACGCGTTCGGCGGGGGGTTCGTCTCCCAGTCGATGTTGTCCTACTGGTTCTACGCGACTTACCGCACGCCCCTAGCCTCCCTGGGCGAGATATTCGCAGTCGCCAACGTGATAACCGCGCTCTCGATCTACGCCGCATCGATGATGGCGGACAGGATCGGCAACTTGCGCACGATGGTCTACACGCACCTCCTATCGAACGCCTTCCTGGTCCTGGTGCCGGTCGGCGGCACGCTAGCGTGGGCGGTCTCCTTCCTGTTCCTCAGGCAGAGCCTGTCCCAGATGGACGTGCCGACCAGGCAGGCCATGATGGCCGAGCTCTTCGAGGACGAGGAGAGGGTCGCCGCCAACGCCCTCACGAACACCTTCCGCACGGTGAGCTCGACGGTGAGCCCCTACGTAGCCGGCTACATGATGTCGTACGACGCCCTGTGGGGCCCCCTTTGGGCCGGCGGGTTCATTAAAATGGCGTACGACCTCTCGATCTATCTATCATATAGGCATCGCGTCAGGTAGAAGGCCACGGATAGGGGCCTCGAGCGGTCGACGCGCGCATCGCTCGTCTCGACGCTCATTCGGGTTCCTCATCGGTCGGACGAGGGCTTCAACGAGGGCGCACAGCGCTTTCGTCCGCGGGGATCGGCGGAGGCAGCGCGCCCCACTTTCATCTCATCCGACCATTATCCCACTTCCCGGGGTGAAATCTTAAAAGTTGTTCAGGGGGAGGCGCCGCGGGGCATGAGACTCTACGAGTACGAGGGAAAGTGGCTCTTCTCGCGGGCCGGCATAAAAATACCGGGCCAGGTGCTCCTCAGGACCCAGGAGGACATCGAGCGCGCCGCGCGGAGCTCCAAGTACCCCGTGGTTTTGAAGGCCCAAGTGCTGGTTGGCGGGAGGGGCAAGGCTGGAGGCGTCAAGGTCGCGAACAACCCGGACGAGTTCGTCCGTTACGCGAAGGAGATACTCGGGATGAACATCAGGGGGGAGAAGGTCGCCGCGGTCCTGGCCGCCGACTACGTCCAGATAGACAGGGAGCTCTACCTGTCCATATTGGTCGATAGGTCGAATAGGAAGTACCTGGTGTTGCACTCGGACAAAGGGGGCGTGGATATAGAGGAGGTGGCGAGGCAGTCGCCCGAACACATATACAGGGTCTACTTCGACGCGTTCACCGGCCTCAAGGAGTACCACGCGCGCGAGGTCGCGAGGAACCTAGGGCTCGACGCGTCGTTCGTGCCGGCCGTCCTAGACCTGCTCAAGAAGATGTACGAGGGCGTGATGTTGCGCTATCACGCGGATCTGGTGGAGATAAACCCGCTGGCTGTCAGCGGGTCGGCGCTCGTGCCCGTGGACGCCAAGGTCACCATAGATGACAACGCGCCGGACGACGTGGTATCGGAGCTGAAGAAGGTCCTGGGGAGGGATCCGAGCGAGGGCGAAATACGCGAGTTCAACTACGTGAAGCTCGACGGATACGTGGGGATCATAGGGAACGGGGCCGGGCTCACGATGGCCACCATGGACGAGGTGCAACACTTCGGCGGCAAGCCGGCCGACTTCCTCGACATAGGCGGCGGGGCCGAGAGGAATATCGTCAAGGACGCGACGAAGCTCCTGCTGACGGATCCGGACGTGAAGGTGATATTCATCAACATACTCGGCGGCATAACCAGATGCGACGAGGTGGCGTCCGGCGTCGTCGAGGCGTTGAGGGAGACCGGGATCAAGAAACCGATGGTGATAAGGCTCGTGGGGACGAACGAGGAGGAGGGCAGGAGGATATTGGAGGAGGCGGGCATATCCTACTACACCGAGATGGACGAGGCGGCGCGCGCCGCCGTGAGGGCAGCGGGGGTGGCGTGAGTTGGCGATACTCGTGAGCTCCAAGACCGAAGTGATAGTTCAGGGGATAACCGGAAGGGAGGGGTCCTTCCACACGAGGGCCATGCTGGCCTACGGGACGAAGGTGGTCGCCGGCGTGACGCCCGGCAAGGGCGGGATTAAGTTCGAGGGCGTCCCCGTGTACAACACCATGAGAGAGGCCCTCAGGGAGCACCCCAAGGCGGATACCTCCGTCATATTCGTCCCGGCCCGCTTCGCAACCGACGCCATCTACGAGGCGGTCGAGGCCGGGATGAGGAACGTCGTCGTCATAACGGAGCACATACCGCTGCACGAGGAGCTCCGCGCCATCAACTTCGCGAGGGCCAACGGCGTCCGCGTCGTGGGGCCGAACTGTCCCGGCCTCATAGCGCCCAGCCAGAAGGTGAAGGTCGGCATAATACCGGCGTCGGTCGCGGCGCCCGGGAAGGTGGGTATCGTTTCCAGGAGCGGCACGCTCACGTACGAGATAGCCAACCACCTGTCGAGGGCGGGCCTGGGGGTCTCGACGGCGGTCGGGATAGGCGGCGACCCTGTGATCGGCATGTCCTTCGTGGAGGTCCTTGAGATGTTCAGGGACGACCCCGAGACCAAGGGCGTCGTTATAATAGGCGAGATAGGCGGGAGCATGGAGGAGGAGGCGGCCAGCTTCATAAAGTCGGGCGGGCTGGGCAAGCCGGCCGTTGCGTACATAGCGGGGAGGACCGCCCCGCCCGGAAAGAGGATGGGACACGCCGGCGCCATAATATCGATGGGCGTAGGCACCGCCGAGAGCAAGGTCAGGGCCTTCCAGGACGCGTCGGTGCCCGTGGCCGACAGGCCCTCTGAGGTCGCGGAGCTGATGAAGAAGGCGTTGGCGTAGGGCCGAGCAAAATCCCTCGTCTCCGTTTTTCAACGCGCCGACGTCGTCCTACGTGACCAACGGCGCTGCGCCCCAGCGAACTATTTATTAGCTGTGCGCCCGTAGGCGCCGCACGATGGGGGCGCCCCCTCCCGTGCTCCAGGGCCTCGACCTATCGTTCTCGGTGGGCCAGCGCTTGATATTCGACGGGGTAACCGTCGAGACGCACAAGAACGAGCTCGTTTCGATCGTCGGGCCCTCGGGCGTCGGGAAGTCCACGCTTCTGAGGGTCCTGGGGATGTTCGTCAAGCCCACGAGGGGGCGCGTCCTCCTCCACGGCGAGGAGGTGCGCGAGCCGACGCCGAAGATATCCTTGATCCACCAGTCCATAGCCACGTTCCCGTGGATGACCGCGCTCGAGAACGTCAAGCTGGCCCTCATAGGCAGGGGGCTCTCGAAGGAGGAGATGGACGAGGTTGCCGAGCGCGCCCTGGAGATCGTCGGGCTCAGGGGCTTCGAGAACCTGTACCCGAAGGAGATGAGCGGCGGCATGAGGCAGAGGGTTGCGATAGCGAGGGCCCTGGCCGCGGATCCCTACGTGCTACTGATGGACGAGCCCTTCGTGCACCTGGACGAGCTGACCGCCGAGAGGCTCAGGCGCGAGATATATTCGATGCTGTTCAACGAACAGACGACGCTGGAATCGGTCGTCCTCGTGTCGCATAACCTCAACGAGGTCGTGGAGCTGGCGGACAGAATTTACGTCATGAGGGGATCCCCAGCTAGAATTGTGGGGGAAATATCGGTCGAGCTGGAGAGGCCCCGCAACCAGTACGACCCGATGTTCAGCGAGTACGTGAACAAGGTCTACTACATGCTCTTCGCGGGTGAACGATATGCAGGAAGGGCTGCTGATAGCGCTGGCGACGCTCGCCACGTTCGCGCGCGTGTTGGCAATGATGGCGCTCTCCATAGCCACGGGCTGGCTCCTTGGCTACGCCTCCCTCAGGAGCAAGGCGTTCGAGTCGGCCTACATCCCGGCTATAGCGGTCCTGGAGTCCGTCCCCGTGATCGGCTTCTTTCCCCTGGTACTCATAGTGTTCGTAGACAAGATAGGCGGTCCGCTGGGGGTCGAGCTGGCGGCGGACTTCCTGGTCTTCGACGCTGTCGTGTGGAACATCTGGGTTGGGATATATCAGGCCTTCAAGACCGTTCCCCAGGACCTCCAGGAGGTCGTGGAGAACTACCGGTTCGGTTTCTTCAGGAAGATGAGATACCTCTACATACCGTATTCGGTGCCCAGGATAGCCGCCAACCTGTTCCCCTCGTTCGCGGACGGGCTGTTCTACATAATGGCGAGCGAGGTCTTCTCGGTGGGCGTCCACACGTATCAGGTGTTCGGGATAGGGAGCCTGCTGGTGCTATACACGGCCTCCGGGCGCCTCGTCTACGTCTACTACTCCCTCTTGGCGATCGGGGCGGGCGTGGCCCTTTTCATGGGCCTCTTCCGCTACTTCGCCAGGATCTCCGTCGCCAAGTACGGGCTGGACACCGCGGTCCAGATAAGGCGCAGGGAGAGGCCCGTGGCCAAGCGCGGGGCGATCGCGTGGAGTAGGTTGGCCAGGCCCATGCGGCGCCTCTCCAGGTATGCCTCCTCAGCGATACTGAGCCCCATGCGGCGCCCGCTTCACTACGTGCCGATCGCCCCCGGGAGGACCTCGCGCGCCCTGGCCGCTGCAGGATACGCGGCCGCGGCCGCGTTCGTCGGCTACATCGCGTACTCTTCCTACGAGCTCATAGCGCACGTCCCGGCCTCCACCTGGTACCTCCTGTTCTCGTGTACCCCCCTCATGCTGTACGCGTTGGCGGTCGACTACGTGCGCGTGATAGTAATAACGCTGGCATCCCTCGCGGTCGCGGTATTCGCGGGTTATTACTTGGCGGTCCACGAGAGGGCCAGCTCCGTGGCGATACCCGCGGTGCAGACGATAGCCGCGTTCCCTCCGCCCGCGTACTTCCCGCTCCTCTACATGGCTACCTACCGTTACCTGGACGCATTGCCCGGCCAGCTCGGCAACGAGATCTACGTCTTCCTGCTCGGCTTCTTGAGCACGTTTTACTACGTGTTCTTCAGCTTCTGGATGGGCGTCCAGTCGATTCCGGTGGAGTTCTGGGAGGTGATGGAGAATTACAGGCTGGACTTCTGGACCAAGCTGCGCAGGGTGATCCTCCCGGCGGCGTTCCCATACCTGATCTCCGGCATCTCGAGCACCATCAACAGCGCCTGGGGAGGGCTCATGGTCGGGGAGTACTGGCCCGGGATAGCGCAGGGGAGGACGCTGACGGTCGGCGTGGGGCTGATGAAGCTCCTCGACGTCTACGTGTCGCAGGGATACCTCCATCGCGCGGCGTGGGCATCCTTGATATTCGGCGCGGTGGTCGCCGTCTACAGCCTGCTCTTCACGGAGAGGCTGATGAACCTGGCCCGCGCGAGGTACGTGGTGGAGGAGGGAATATACGCAGCGTGATCATATATTTTCTATATTCTATTTCTAGCAATAATTAGCCGATCCAATTGCAAAAATCTTATAAAAAAATTCCCCAGGAGGCCCGTCGATGTCGTCCAAGGTCGCCGACGGATTCGCCCGGGACGAGGGATACCTGGCGAGGGCCGGACGGCTGCTCGCCCGGCTGGACAGGATACCGGTCTGGGGGCTGAACTACATCTTCCTGGGGATACTGGGGATGGGGTCGATGTTCACCTTCTTCGACATATTCAATATAAACGTATCAATTATACAGGCGGGCTCCCAGATCTTCGGCGTCCAGCCAACCAATCCGATCTTCGGCGAGATGGTGGCGTCCATCGTGGCGTGGAACCTGGTGGGGTACGTGGTCGGGGCCCTCATCCTGGGGCCCCTGTCCGACCGCGTGGGGAGGAGGAGCATGCTCATGGTCACGATGCTGATAACCGGCATAGGATCGCTCCTCAACGCGTTCGCGTTCAACTACTCATCGTATCTGGCGGCGAGGTTCCTGACGGGCTTCGGGATAGGCGCAGATCTGGCCGTGGTCAACACCTACGTGGGGGAGGTTGCGCCGACCAGCTCGAGGGCGAGGCACACCAGCTGGATATTCGTCTTCTCCGGGATCGGCGCCTTCCTCGGGATATGGATAGGGCTCCTGCTGACGACGCCGGCTGCGCCGTTCCCATATGGGCTTCCGTTCGCGCTCGGGGGCAGCGGGTGGTTCGCCGTCAACGGGTGGAGGTTGGTCTTCGGCATAGGCGCGCTCCTGGCGGCGACCGCCCTCCTGCTCAGGGTGGAGTTGCCCGAGAGCCCCAGGTGGCTGATAGCGCACGGGAGGCTGGACGAGGCGGAGAAGGTCATCGAGCACCTGGAGGCCGTGGCCAGCAGGAGGGCTGGAAGCCTTCCGCCGCTCCCCGAGGTAATATCCCCGGCGGTCCTTGAGAAGCCGAGCTATCGCGCCTCCCTGAAGGCCATATTCGGCAACAGGACGTACGCGATCCGCTGGACGCTGCTCGCGCTCATGTGGGCCTTCGCCTACTGGACGGTCTACACGATAGCCGGGATCCTGACGACGTTGCTCGTGGAGATGGGCTATCAGTCGTCCGAGGCCGGGATGATAGTTGCGGTCGGAATGTTCGGCTTCCTCCTGAGCGGGGTTGTGGCGGGGCTGCTCGGCGAGAGCGCGGAGAGGTTCTACTGGATACCGATCAGCGCGGCCC